>PXQM01000079.1:8923-9917 GCA_003021325.1 Halobacteriales archaeon QH_10_70_21 | reverse complement strand
CCTCGAGCGACAGCGAGCCCTCCGTCGCGATGGTCTCGAAGCCGACGCCGTCGTCGGTCCGTCGTACCTCCTCTATCGCCCGGAGCCGTCGCCGCCTGCTCCCGCCGTCGTCGTACGCCTCGAGCGTGACGACGAGGTCGGTGTCGGCGAAGGCCGTCTCGGGCACCCCGAGGTCGGTGACGACCCGCTCGCGGACCGACTCGCCACCGCCGCCGTGAATCGTCCCGAGGACGGCGCCGTCGGCCGCCCCGACGCGCATGGCCTCGTAGAGCACTCGCGCCTCCTCGCCACGAACCTCGCCGACGACGATGGCGCCGTCGCCGAGCCGTAGCGCGGTCCGGAGCGCGTCGGTCGGCTCGATGGAGGCGCCGTCGCCGGTCGCGACCCGGAGTGGCTGGACGTCCCGACCCTCAGACTGGAGTTCGCGGACCGGCAGCTCGGGCGTGTCCTCGATGAGGACCGTCCGCACGTCGACGGGCAGCTCCCACAGCAGCGCGCCGAGCAGCGTCGTCTTTCCGGCGCCGCGGGCGCCGGCGAGCAACACCGCCGCGCCCCGGCGGACGGCGACCGAGAGGAACGCCGCCGTCGACGGGGCGAGCGTCCCGTTCTCGACGAGGTCCGGCAGCCGGAACGCCGACTCGTCGTGGGCGCGGAAGGTGAACCCGACGCCGTCGCTGACGGGCGTCGTGACGCCGGCCACGCGGACCCGCCTGTCGCCGGCGTCCGTGGTGGCGGCAAGCGTCGGGCTCGCACGCGAGAAGGCCCGGCCGCTGGAGCGGCGGAACCGCGATGCGAGCGCGTCGGCACCGTCAGTCGTCAGCCGGACGTTCGTGCGGAGCGTCTCGCCGTCGTGGCGGACGCGGATCCGGTTCTCGTCGACCGGCGCCGTCAGGAAGGCGTCGGTCACGTCCGGGTCGGCGAAGCAGTCCTCGACGATGCCGAGCCCGAGGGTGTGCTTCTCGAGGGCGGCCACGAGCGTCTCGACCGGCTGGTC
>PXQM01000079.1:0-8771 GCA_003021325.1 Halobacteriales archaeon QH_10_70_21 | reverse complement strand
GCGGCGGCCCGCGCCAGCGTGTCCCCACGGCCGCTGGCGACCCGGGCGGCGCCGAGGGGGTCCTCGCGGGCGCGGGCCGCCAGTTCCTCGTCGTGGAACGCGACCGCGTCGGCGAACCGTCCGGCGGCGACCAGCAGCGCGGCGGCGTCGTCCTCGTAGGCCCGTTCGAACCCCGCAGCACGGGTGCAGACCGACTCGACGTCCCGCTCCTCGAGGGCCGCGACGACGGTCGACCGGCAGGCTTCGGACTCGGCGAGCCGGCCGTCGCGGGGGCAGTCGTCGCTGTCGACCCGCAGGCGGTCGCCCTCGAAGACGGCCTCACACCGGCAGTCGTCCTCCGTTGACAGCAGGCGTCCGAGCACGGGCCGTCTGGCCGCGGCTTCCCTCTTGAACCCTCGTCCGCTCGATTCTGACGACCGTGGCGCCGCCGGACCGGACCAGCGAGAGCCGCACCCGGGTCGGCTCCGCCAGCACGATTGGCTCCGGAACCCGGAGGGCGGCGGCCGCCTCGACGGTGCGGTTGTCGCCGGTCGCTGGCGCCCAGGCCAGCCGGTCGTCGTCAACGACGATACGGCCGCCGTCGGTGACGGTCGGGGTCGGCGGCCGCACGACGAGGATTCGCTCGGCGGGCGTCGCGGCGGGGTCGACGGGGTC
This sequence comes from Halobacteriales archaeon QH_10_70_21, assembly GCA_003021325.1. The sequence goes on along the minus strand of PXQM01000079.1, from coordinate 8,117 downwards.
GTTGTCGGCGGCCAGGCGGTCGGCGGCGCGCGCGAGTTCCTGGAGTTCGTCCGTCGCCAGGGCGGCGTTGCGGTCCCGCTCGACCCGCTCGGCGACGGGGAGGCTCGCGCCCAGAAGCGCCGTCGCGAGGGCGACCGCCAGGACGACCCGTATCAGCCCCATCGGAAGACGCCGTCGGCGTCCTCGCCGTCCGCCGCGTCGTCGGGGTCGGTCGACGGAGCCGGGTCCAGCTCCCCGTCGGGCCCGACGTGGCGTTCGACGGCCTCGGCCTTCCTGAGCGCGCGGTCGGCCCGGCGCTCTACCTCCTCGTTGATGGCGCGCACCTCACCGACGTAGCCGCGAACCGCCTGGACGGCCGCCTCGAGTTCGGCCACGCGGTCCTCGAGGTCGTCGAGCCGGTCGGCCCGCTCGAGCGGTTTCTCCTCGGAGAGCGCGCGTTCGACGGCCTCGAGGCGTCGTTCGACGGAGTCGCGGTCGATCTGGTTCCGGGACACGCGACTGGATTCCCCCGGTTTCGTACTTAAGCTCTCGCGTCGTCCGACCGTTTATTGAGCCGGGCGCCGTGGAGCCGGACATGCGTAGTGGTACCACGCGCCGTCCAGCCGAATCGGGGGCCGCGGAAGGGGACGCCGACGCCGACCCCGCGGAGTTACCGCTGCCGCCCTACCCCCCGAACCTCGGGCACCCGCGGTTGCACTTCCTCCACCAGATGCGGGACGTCTTCGAGTTCGGCGAGCGGGCGCTTGCGACCCGGGACGTCGTCCGGACCCGGCTGCCCGGCGAGGGCGACGTGTTCACGCTCGCCCACCCCGAACACGTCAAGCGCGTCCTGCTGACCGAGCGGGGGACGTTCCGGAAGAGCGACGACTTCCGCATCGCGTTCGGCGAGGGGCTGTTGACCGTCGAGGGCGAGGAGTGGGCGGCCCAGCGCGAGATGCTGCAGCCGCTCTTCACCCGCGACAGCGTGCTCGACTACGCCGACGGGATGGTCGAGCAGGTTCGCCGCCGGAGCGACCGGTGGTCGGACGGCGACCGCATCGACCTCCAGTCGGCGTTCACCGACATGACGCTCGACGTTCTCTTCGCGACCGTGCTCGGCCGGGAACTCGAGCTGGACGGCGACGAGCGCATCCGCCGGGCCGCCGAGCAGCTGCACGACTGGTTCGTCCCGACGTCGTACCTGCTGCCCGACTGGGTGCCGACGCCGGCCCGGCGGCGGTTCCGGACGGGGAAGGCGACGCTGCAGACCGAGGCCGGCCGACTGCTCGAGGAGCGGTCGGACAACGCGCCGGCGGACCCGACCGAGGCCGACGATCTGCTGACGCTGCTCGTCGGCCTCCGGGAGGCCGGCGTCGCCGACTCCGGGATGCTGACCGACGAGCGGCTCAGGGACCAGATGGTGACCATCATCTTCGCGGGCCACGATACCACGACGACGTCGCTGACCTTCGCGTTCTGGGCGCTGGCGAACAACCCCGACGTCCGGGAGCGGTTCCACGCCGAGGTGGACGCACTCGACGGCCCGCCGACGATGGACGACCTCGACGAGTTGCCGGTGACCGAGCGGGTCGTCACGGAGACGCTGCGGCTCTACCCGCCGGTGTACTCGCTGCCGCGGCGCAGCACCGAGCCGACCGCCTTCGGCGGCTACCGGGTTCCCGCCGACGCCCACATCGTCCTCGCGCTCCGGCACGTCCACAGGGACCCGCGGTTCTTCGAGGAGCCCGACCGGTTCCGGCCCTCGCGGTGGGACGGCGACCTCCGGGGGGAGCTCCACGACTTCGCGTACGCCCCGTTCGGCGGCGGCCCGCGCATCTGCATCGGCCGGGAGTTCGCACTGCTGGAGGCGAAGCTCGCGCTGGCGACCATCGGCCGCGAGTACGAGCTCTACTGGCTCGGCGAGAACGACGCCGACGGCGAGCCGCCGGTCTCCCCGGAGATGACCCTCCGGATGGAGCCGGGGCAGGAGTTCCTCGTCACCGAGCGCGGCTGAGACGGCGGTCGGCGCGCCCGTCTCGGCGTTATCGATGTCGGCACTGCTGGCCGATACGTGGCCAGTTATCCCCGTTAGCGTCGTTCACCGGACATGGCGAGCACGGTCCGGAGCACCGAGTCCCTTCTCGACGCCCTCGACGGGCGGACGTTCGAGCGCCCGCCGGCGCTCGTGGCAAACGCACACGTCACTGGGCTGGCCGTCGCCCGCGCGCTCGCGGCGGCCGACGTCCCCGTGATAGCGATCGACAGGAGCGCCGACGGCGTCGCGCCGCCGTCCCGCGCCGTGGAGTACGCCGGACGGGTCACCTACCCGCTGGACGACCCCGAGGGGTTCGGGACGGACGTCGAGGCGGTCGTCGACGCCGTCGGCCGGGAGGTCGTCGCCTTCGCCTGCATGGACGAGTGGGTGCACGCCTTCGCCGAGACCGCGCCCGACGGCGTCCGGCTGCCGTTCGCCGGGCCGGAGCGCATCGACAGCGTGCTCGACAAGGAGTCGCTGTACGCGACCGCCGAGGAGCTCGGCGTTCCGTACCCCGAGACCTACCGGCTCAGCGAGACGAGCCCCGGGCGCGCCGCCGAGGAGCTGGGGTTCCCGCTGGTCGTCAAGCCGGCCCGCAAGCGCGAGTTCGAGGAGGCCCTCGGGACGAACGTCGTCGAGGTGAGCGACGAGGCCGAGTTCGACGACGTGGTCTCGGCCGCCCGGGAGGCGGACGTCCGCGTCATGGCCCAGGAACGGGTCGCCGTCGAGCGGGGGCGCGACCACAGCGTCGGCTCCTACGTGCCGCCGAGCGGCGTCGACAACGCGTTGGCGTTCGTCGGCAACCCCGAGGTCCGGTTCCCGCTCTCGTTCGGCACCTCGGCGCTGGTCGAGACGACCGACGACCCGACGCTGCGGGACGACGCGCTGACGGTGCTCGACGAGTGCGGGTACCACGGCATCAGCGAGGCCGAGTTCGTCTACGACGGCGACCGGGGAACGCACGTCCTCCTGGACATCAACACGCGCCCCTGGAAGTGGATCGGGCTGCCGGTCGAGGCGGGGCTGAACCTCCCGCTTGCCGCCTACGCGGCCGTGACCGAGACGGAGTACGAGCCGGAGTCCGTCGACGATATGCGCTGGGTCTACCTCCGTGACTATCTCGAGTTGCTCGCCTCGGCGGAGGGGTTCCGGGACCGGCTCGGCCGGGACGCCTGGGAGCGGCTGTTCTCCGGGGCGTTCGAGACGGGCGGCGACCTGACGACCGGCGTCTATCGGCCCTCGGACCCCGGTCCGGCCGCGAAGCTGCTGTCGACGGAGTTCTCGGACCGCGAGTACTACTGCGCCTGCTGACGGCGCTCGCGTCCGGGGTCGTCGGCGTCGGACTCCCGGGCGGGTCCCGCTGGTCAGCCCACGCAGACGGTCTCGAGCCAGTCGAACTGTGCGGTGAGCTCCTTGCGTCGCTGACGCTTGATGACCGTCGCGTCGAGCACCTCGCCGACGAGGACGACGTCGAGGGCGAACTCCGTCGTGGCCGTCACGGGGCTCCCGTCGTCGGTCTCGGCGACCTCGTAGGTGGTCCGCATCGACTCGAACATCCCGTCCCGCTGCTCGCAGGCGAGGGCCGCGTCCGCGTCCTCGAGGACCGTCAGCGTCAGTTCCACGGTAAGAATCCCGACCATGTTCGTGATGTAGATGGCCCCGTCCTCGGCGGTCACCTCGTCGAACCCTGCCGCCTCCGTGAACGGACCGACGTCTCGTATCGTGTCCCGGACGGCCTCGGGCGGCACGTCGAGCCGCCGTGTGACAGTGACCTCCTCCACGGTGTCGTGTTGGACCGCCCGGGTTGAATGGGTTTCCGCGAACCGGTTCGGCTCGACGTCCGTCGTAGGTCGCGGGCTGGACGCGTCGGACGGACGGGCGAGTCGCCGCGTACGGGAGTCGCACCGACGCTGCGCCACCTGGGGGAGGACGCCGCCGGTACCCGAGGAGTTAGACCGCTGGCGGTCCTACGCGCGGACGACATGGTTTCGACGGGCGACACTGCGCCGACCTTCAGCGCGACGTACAGGGGCAGCGACCACGAATCGTTCGACCTCGAGGAACACCTCGGCGACGGGCCGGTCGTGCTGGCGTTCTTCCCCGGCGCGTTCACGCCGCCGTGCAGCAACGAGATGGTCGCCCTGCAGGACCACATCGGTAGATTCGAGGCGGCGGGCGCGACCGTCTTCGGCGTCAGCGCCGACTCGGCGTTTAGCCTCGAGGCGTTCGCCGACGAGTACGACCTCGAGTTCGACCTCGTTTCCGACACGGCTGGGAGGCCGAGGACCCGACGAACGAACCCGACTACGACGAACTCGTCGAGGCCGTCGAGGCGGCCGCGTAGCCTCACTCTCGGACCGGCGGAACCGCAGCCGTGGACCGCCGGACATACGTCCGCCGGCGGCCGTCCCGGAACCGCGTCGTCGTTCTCTCGGCGGCACCACTGCAGAGGTGGGCGTTCGCTCGCTGCGCGTCACTGCCGGGGCCTCGCCACGTCCGCAGCACTACCTCACAGTGCCGGACGAGCGGGCAATCATTCGACGTACACGCGCGTGACGTGCCCGCCACAGCCACACTGCTCGACGTACTCGTACTCCAGGTCGGGGTACTCCGTGGAGAGGGCGTCGTAGAGGAACTCCCCGGGGAGACCGAGGTCACCGTGCGTGGCCAGGTTGACGTGGTTGCCAGGAACGGTGTGTTCGATGGCGCCGATTGCGTCCCGAACGGCGAGCTCCGGGTCCGCCGCGGCGACCCGGTGACGCTGAGCCTCACCAGCGAGGCCGACAGCGCGATGCCGCACAACATCGACGTCCACGCCGTCTACGGGCCGGGCGGCGGTGCCGAGGACACCACCGTCACCCCCGGCGAGACCGCCACCATCCGGTTCAGAGCGATGTACCCCGACGTGTTCATCTACCACTGTGCGGTCCCGAACATGGACCAGCACATCAGCGCCGGCATGTTCGGCGCCATCCTCGTCGAACCCGAGGACGACGAGGGCGCCGGCGGGAGCGAGCCACGCGGGCGCGGCGGCGAGGAGCGCGGTCGCAAACCCGGCGAGGCCGACCGTGACGAGCGCGAGCTGTGCGCTCGCGAGCCGGCGGGAGTGCAGCGTCGTCCCCGACCGGACGGGAACGAACTGCGTCATCGGTCCGTGATGGTGACGCACACCCACCCCACGAGCAGCAGGTGGAGGTGTGCGGGGCCCGCGAGGCCGGGCGCGGCGCCGTCGACGGCGTCGACCGGGCACTCCGGGCGGAGTTCACACCGACGACGCCATTCTGCCCGCAGACCAACACCCTCACGGTCGGCTCGTTCCGGGCCTGGAACGGGCTCGCGGGGACGCCGTCGGAGACGGCGCCCCCGGCAGCGTCCGGGACCCGCCACCCTGAGTCCGTGCTACGCGATGCCGAAAAGCGCCGACAGGAGGGCCGTGCCCTCGCCGGCGAGGAGCAGCCCCGTCAGAAGCAGGGAGTTGTGGATGCTGTGGATGAGCCACGGGACGACGAGGTTGCCGGTGTACTCGTAGACGACCCCGAGGACGAGGCCGGGAACGAGCAGGCCGGTGACGGTGACCGCGACCGCCGAGGGGCTGCCCGCCAGCGCGATCACGTGGACGACGGCGAAGATGCTGCCGGCGATGGCGACGGCCGGAATCGCCGACAGCCGCTCGCGGAGGCGGCTCTGGACGATGCCACGGAAGAGGAACTCCTCGGAGGGCCCGACGACGAGGAACATCACGACGATTCCGGCCGGTATCAGTTCGGGGTTGCTGGCGAACATCGCGGCGCCCTGGTTCTCCGCCGGTTCGGGGAGGAACTGCAGCGCGACCGACAGCACCACAACGAGGATGGCGACGATGGCCAGGTAGCCGACGACGATGACGCCGACCTCCGTGGGCGACGGCAGCCGGATGCCGAGGTACGAGCGGACCTGGCTCCACGCGAAGCCGCGGGTCCTGAGGTACGCCAGCCCGAGCCCGACAAACCCGAGATACTGCCCGAGCGCGATCGAGGCGATGAACAGGGTTCCCAGCGCGAGGCCCGCCGCCCTGCCGAGGAGGGCGACCACCGCCGTGACGAGACCGAGTATCAGGATGCCCGCGACCCCGAGTCCGACCGCCGCGCCGACCGTCCGGAACAGCGATTCGTCGTTCGGTTCCGTCGCGGTGCCGCCGCCGCCGGACGTCCCCGAGACCGACCGCTCGGCCCGGTAGACCGCGCGGTCGTCGGAGGGCGAGGACCCCCTGTCAGCGGGGTCGCCGTCGGAAGAACCATCCATACGCCGGGTAGGGGAAGGAGGCGTAAATACGACACGAGGCCGGCCGAACCGTCCACTCGATTCGGGGATGGCAGTCGCGTCCGGGGCGACGATGGGGACCTCAGACCAGGCTGGCGCCGTCGAACTCGCCGCGGTCGACCTCGAGGTCCATGAGCTCGAGCAACGTCGGCGCGATGTCGTAGAGGTCGACATCGCCGATGGTCGCGCTGTCGTCGTCGACGAACAGGCAGGCGTTGTCGAAGCTGTGCATGCCGTTCCGGGGGCCGGTGTCGAAGACGTCGTCGCCGCCCTTGAACCCGGCCTTCAGGTCGAAGCCGTGGTTCGGGATGACGACGAGGTCGGGCGCGATGTCGTCGTGGTCGCCGCGGAGCGCCTCGAGTTCCGCCTTGAGCTCGCTGCGGACCGTCTCGTACCCGTCCTGCGGGACCGAGCCCCGCGGTTCGCGGCCCTCCAGGTTGACGTAGAATCGACCGGGGATGAGCGAGTACGCGCGGGTCTCGTCGCTGATGTCCTCGAGGCTCTCGTGGTCGTCGTCCTCGTAGGAGAGCCAACCGTTCTCCTCGAGCCAGACGTTGCACTTGACCTCCCAGTTCAGCGGCGTGAAGCCGTGGTCGGAGGCGACGACCATCGTCGTCTCCTCGTCGAGCATTCCGCGCAGCTCGCCCAGGTAGCGGTCGACCTTCGCGTAGAACTCGAGGAACTCCTCCTCGTACTCGCCGTTCTCCTCGTAGTGTTTGAACAGGAAGTGGTTGACCCGGTCGGTCGTCATGAAGACGCCGAAGAAGAGGTCCCAGTCGTCCGCCTGGACGTAGTGTTTGAACGCCTCGAACCGCGCGTCGAGCGTCTCGTGGGCGTCCTCGATGAACTCGGTCTTGTCGTCGTCGTGCCCGAGCTTGGCGTTGACGTCGATCCGGTAGTCGAGCCCCTCCAGCGTCTCCCGGAGCTCGTCGGGGTAGGCGGCCTTGTCGACGCCGGGCGAGAGGAAGCCGCTGACCATCCGCTGGACGTCGCGGTCCGGCGGGAACGTCACGGGCACGTTCATCACGGTGGCCTCGCGGCCGGCGTCGGTGACCCGTGACCACAGCCGTTTCGCCTGGACGTCCCGCCCCATCGGGACGTAGGTGTCGTAGCTGCCCACTTCGCGGTCCTGGAAGCCGTAGACGCCGGTCTCGCCGGGGTTGACGCCGGTCGAAAGCGACGGCCAGCAGGCGCTCGACTCCGGCGGGACGATGGAGTCGATGGCGCCGCCGGCTCCATCGGATTCGATCGCGTGGAGGTTCTCGAAGGTCTCCTCGTTGTCGGCAACCAGGCTGTACGGCACACCGTCGATACCGAAGAAGGCGACTCGCGGGCCGTCGCCGCCGCGGAGCCGGTCGAACAGTCCCATACCGGCGTCTGGGGCAGGCGGCTACAAGAACTTTCGTTTCTACCGCTGGACGGGACGGTGCTCGCAGATACCGGCGAGGACGCCGGGGACCGGGCGACGGTTACTCGGATTCGTCCTCGACGTCGGGCTCGTCGAACGGGTCGAAGTTCTCCGGCACGACGGTCATGTGGTGCATACCCATCGGATACTGCTGTTCGGCACTCATGTGTGTAGACAGTGCTTCCAGGCACATATATCACACTATAAACATAATGTATCCACACAACCCCGAGTATTACTTTTGGGCATCAAGTGGAGCAAAACCGCCGTACGAAAGCCCGAATTCTTGTAATTACTATTGAGAATATTCCAGCCGGGCGTATGCCTCGCGGGAATTCGCGGCGGCGACGGCCCGCGAGTCGCCTTCTTCGGTATCGACGGTGTGCCGTACAGCCT
>PXQM01000065.1:4282-9481 GCA_003021325.1 Halobacteriales archaeon QH_10_70_21 | reverse complement strand
GCTGCGGACGTGGACCGACCAGCTGCGGGAACTGCTCGGAGGCAGGTCGCGATGAGCGTCGACGAGGAACGGTCCGGCGGCGCAGCGCCGGACGCAGACGGCGGGCTCGGTCCCGACGACGGCGTCCTCGTCGCCGACGGCCTCACCAAGCGGTTCGGCGGCCTGACGGCCGTCGACGACCTCTCGTTCGCCGTCGAGGCGGGCGAGATACTCGGCTTCATCGGCCCGAACGGGGCCGGCAAGTCGACGATCTTCAACTGCATCACCGGCCGCTACCCCCCGACCGAGGGGACGGTCTACTACCGCGGCCGGGCGGTCACCGGCGCGCCCGCCTACGAGATGGTCGGCCGCGGCCCGGCGCGCACCTTCCAGGAGTCCCGGCCGTTCGGCGACCGGTCCGTCCTGGCGAACGTCCAGACGGCGCTCGTCCCCGACGAGCTGTTCTGCTCGTCGGGGCTTCGCGGCGAGACGCGTGCGGAGGCGATGGCGCTGTGCGAACGGGTCGGCCTGGGCGACCAGCTCGACCGCATGCCGGACGAGCTCCCCCACGCGGGGATGCTCCGGCTCGAGCTCGGCCGCGCGATAGCGACCGACCCGGAGGGGCTGCTCGTCGACGAGCCGTTCGCCGGACTGGCCAGCAACGAGATAGCCCAGATATCCGAGCTGCTGGAGGAGCTCCGCCGCGACGGCGTGACGCTCGTCGTCGTCGACCACAACATGCGCGGGCTGCTCGGGCTCATCGACCGCGCCATCGTCATCAACTTCGGCCGTCTCATCGCCGAGGGACCCCCCGACGAGATAACCGAGGACCCCGAGGTCCAGGAGGCGTACCTCGGCGGCGAGGGGGTCTGAACAACTAACCAGAATTAACCCCTCGTCTCAAATACTTTCAGATGTTTCTATATCGGGTTATTTTATGAACGATGGTCAGACGTGCACCAAAGGATTAAGAGGCGTCCCCCCGCTTGTCGGGGTACACCATGAGCGACCCAGTACTCCTCGAAATCGAGGACGGCGTGGCGACGCTGACGCTGAACCGGCCGGACGACCGCAACGCGCTGTCGGCGGAGATGTCGGGGGCCATCGTCGACGCCGTCGACGAGGTCGAGGCCGACGACGAGGCGCGGTGTCTGGTCGTCCGGGGCAAGGAGGGGACGTTCTGTGCCGGCGGTGACGTCAGCGCGATGGTCCAGCTGATGAGCGGCGCGGCCGAGCTCCACGAAGCCGTCGAACGCATCCAGCACGAGACCAGCCGGGTGGTCCGCTCTGTCGCCGAGTTCCACCTGCCGACCATCGCGCTGGTCGACGGGGTCGCCTACGGTGCGGGAGCGAACCTCGCTATCGCCGCCGACGTCACCCTGGCCTCCGACGAGGCCCGCATCAGCTTCGGCTTCCGCCAGGTCGGGCTCGCGATCGACACCGGCACGTCCTACCTGCTGCCCCGGGAGGTCGGCGTCAGCAAGGCCAAGGAGCTCGTCTTCACCGGGGAGTTGCTGGACGCCGAGGCGGCCGGAGAACTGGGCCTGTTCAACCACGTCTACGAGGACGACTTCGAGGCGCAGGCCGACGAGTTCGTCGAGTCCATCGCGACCGGGCCGACCGTCGCGCTCCGCACCTCGAAGAAGCTCATCGAGCAGGGCTTCGACGGGTCGCTCCGGGACGCACAGGACAACGAGGCGGCGGCACAGGCTGCGGTCTTCCGGACGCACGACCACGAAGAGGGGGCGACCGCGTTCATGGAGGGCCGCGAGCCGGAGTTCGAGGGCCGCTGACCGCGACGAACGAAATCTCTTTCTGCGTCCCTGCTCACTCGACCCCGACCGCAACAGCGACCGATTTGAGTTCCTCCCACCCCTGGAGGGGTGGGCTTCCGCTAGCTGTCTGTCAGTCGCCGCCGACGTCCGCCGCCGCCTGTCCGCCGTCGTCGACCGACTCCGGAGGGTCCCGCCCACCCCCTGGGTCGGCGTCGCGCTGGTGCTCGGCGGCGTCATCGTCCTCCTGCGGGCCTCCTGGGACGTCTCGGGCATCGACGAGCGGCTGGTCCGGGACCTCACCATCCACGTGGCGCTGCCGGTGCTGCTCGCCGCCCGGTTCGGCGGCGACATCGGGTGGCGGATCGACCGGACCGCCGTCCGCGGCGCGGCGCTTTTCGCGGCGTTCGTGGCGCCGTTCTACGTCGTCGGCTCGACGCTGCCGACCGGCCGCGAGTACTACCCGATGTGGACGACGGCGCTCACCGTCTCGTCGCTCCTCCCGCACGCCGTCCAGCTGTTGGTTGTCGCCTTCGCCGCCGAGACCTGCTACCGTGGCCTGCTCTGCGTCGGCGTCCGGGACCGCGGGTTCAGATGCGTCCCCATCAGCCCGGGCGTGTACGCGCTGATGCACACCGGCAAGCCGCCCGTCGAACTCCTGCAGTCGGGGCCGACCGACGTGCTGTTCGACGCCGTCGACTCCGTCGACGGTGGTCCACGGCTTCGGGTTCGTTCTCCTGGACTACCTCGCGTTGCGCGGCCCCGTCCTGCCGCCCGACCGCGTCCTCGAGACACTTGGCTGGCTCCCCGTCCCGCTCCGAGCGCGCTCTTAACGCTGTTCGGAAACAGGGGGAATCTATTTTTCGATGGAAGCCGTCGAGGGCGTATGTCGTTTCAGCTCACGGCCGAACACGAGGCGGTCAGGGAAGCCGTCCGGGAGTTCGGGGCGGCGGAGATAGCGCCGGTCGCGCGAGAACACGACGAGACCGGCAGGTACCCGGAGGACATCCGGCGGAAGGCGGCGGAACTCGACCTCGTCTCGCCGCACATCCCCGTGGAGTACGGCGGCGCCGGGATGGACGCGGTCGGCCGCACCGTCGTCACCGAGGAGCTGTGGCGGGCCGACCCCGGCATCGGGTCCGCGGTCGGCAGCGCCGGCTTCGGCTCCTCGATGCTGCTCGAGTACGGCGACGAGTGGATGAAAGAGGAGTGGCTCCCCCGCATCGCGAGCGGCGAGTCGGCGTCCTGCTCGTGTATCTCCGAGCCCGGCCACGGCTCGAACGTCGCCGGCATGGAGACGACCGCCGAGCGCGACGGCGACGGGTACGTCATCAACGGCAACAAGATGTGGATCACCAACGGCACGGTCGCCGACGTGGCCGTCGTGATGGCCAAAACCGACCCGGCGGCCGACCCGCCGCACCGCGGCATCACCGCCTTCCTGGTTCCCACCGAGACCGACGGCTTCCGGCCGACGAAGATCGACGACAAGCTCGGTATCCGTGCCTCCGATCTGGCCGAGATCGTCCTCGACGACGTCCGCGTTCCGGCCGACAACGTCGTCGGGACCAAGAACGAGGGGTTCTACCAGCTGATGGACTTCTTCGCCTCCGGCCGCACGAGCGTCGCCGCCCAGGCCGTCGGCGCCGCACAGGGGGCGCTCGACGCCGCCGTCGACTACGCCAACGAGCGCGAGCAGTTCGGCCAGAAGATCGGCGAGTTCCAGGCCATCGAGCACAAGATAGCCGAGATGGCGACGAACGTCGAGGCCGCCCGCTCGTTGACCTACCGCGCGGCCAGCCACGTCGAGGGCGACACGGACGACACCGCCGTCCGGCTGGCGTCGATGGCGAAGCTGTTCGCCTCCGAACACGCCGTCGACGTCGCCGACGAGGCGCTGCAGGTCCACGGCGGCGCCGGCTACGTCTCGGACCACCCCGTCGAGCGCATCTACCGGGACGCCCGCATCACGAAGATATACGAGGGCACGAGCGAGATACAGAAGAACATCATCTCCGACCGGGTCCTATGAACCACGAGGAGTGGGGGGCCCGACAGCGGACGACGACGGTCGGCGTCGACGGCCACGACCTCGAGGTGGCGTTCTACGAGGCCGGCGACCCTGGCGACGGGACGCTGCTTTTCGTCCACGGGATTCCGACGTGGTCGTTCCTGTGGCGGGACGTCGCGCCCGCGTTCGCCGACGACCACCACGTCCTCGCGCCGGACCTGCTCGGCTACGGCAACTCCGCGGCCGGCGAGGGCTTCGACCGGTCAATCCGGGCACAGGAGGCGATGCTCGGGTCGCTCCTCGACGCCGTCGGCGCCGAGACGGCGACGGTCGTGGCCCACGACATCGGCGGCGGCGCCGCCCTGCGGCTTGCGGCCCACAGCCCCGACCGCGTCGACCGGCTCGTCCTCTCGAACGCCGTCTGCTACGACTCCTGGCCGGTCGAGTTCATCGCGACGCTCGGGCTGCCCCGGACGGCCGGGATGGACGACGACGAGTTCGAGGCCAAACTGGAGGCCGCGTTCGTCGAGGGCGCCCACGGCGAGGCCGACCCCGAGTTCGTCGCGGGGATGAAGGCGCCGTGGCTCCGCGAGGGAGGCAAGCGCGCGCTGGCCCGCGCCGCTGTCGCGACGAACACGAACCACACCACCGAGATACCGTACGGAGACATCGACGCCGACGTGTGCTGTCTGTGGGGGGCCGACGACGTCATGCAGCCGCTGGCGTACGGCGAGCGGCTGGCCGACGAGCTGGGCGGCGAGGTGGTCGAACTCGCCGACGCCTACCACTGGGTCGTCGAGGACCGCACCGAGGGGTACCGCGAGGAACTGGCGGCGTTCGTGACCGAAAGGGACACCAAGGTGGGGGGTGAGTAGTCGTCCATGGCTTCGAGCGACGACCCGAACTGGGAGTTCAAAGAACGCGACGTGCTGGTGCTCCGGGAGCTCTCCCGGGACCCCCAACTGTCGTCGCGGGACCTCGCGCGAATCCTCGACGAGAAGTACGGCATCGACGTCTCCCACGTCACCGTCTCCGAGTCCATCCGCGGGATGCGGGAGGAGGGAGTCTTCCGCGAGGCCATCATCCCCAACGAGGAGTACTTCCACTTCGCGCTGTTCGAGTTCAAGTTCAACCCCGAGAACTTCGAGGAGGAGTGGCAGCCCGCCATGGAGTACATCCGCGGGTCGCCGAACACGCTGTTTTACTTCCTGTCGGACGGCGAGTACCAGTGGAAATCGGTGATGATGTTCCCGACCCGGCAGTCCCAGTCGAAGTGGATACACGACTTCTACAAGCACCACGGCGAGGCGGTCGACAACCTGCGGAACTCAATCGTCCACAACGTGCTGAAGTTCCGGACCGACCCCGAGATACTCGAGAGCCTCCACGACGGCGACCGATAGCGGGATGTACGGGGAGGACGACCCGCTCCGCTCG
>PXQM01000065.1:0-4196 GCA_003021325.1 Halobacteriales archaeon QH_10_70_21 | reverse complement strand
GGCGGCGGTAGCCTCGCCGTCGAGGCCCTCCTCGTCGCCGCCCCGGCGCTCCCCGTCCTCCCCGAGACCGTTCTCCGCGTCCTCCTGCTACAGGGGGTCACCTTCGGCGGAGTCTCGGCGCTGTACCTCCGTCTCCGCGGCCTTCCGACCGACTACGTCGGCGTCTCGGTCCCGGAGCTCGAGGGGTGGATACTCGCCGGCGCCGGCTACGTGCTCGCGCTGGTCGGCGCGTTCTCGATGATATTCGTCGTGGTCTTCCTGCTCGGCCTGACACCGGCACAGAACCGCGCCGCCGAACTCGGTGCCGAGGACCCACGGGTCTTCCTCGCGCTGCTCGTGCTCGCCGTCCTCGTCATCGGCCCCGGCGAGGAACTGCTGTTCCGCGGGGTCGTCCAGAGCCGTCTCCGGGAGACCTTCTCCGCCCCCGTCGGCGTCGGACTCGCCACCGTCATCTTCGCGGCTGCCCACGCCCCGTCGCTGGCCGGGCCCACCTCCGGTGTCGCGCTGACGGTCACCCTGCTCACCGTCCCGGCGCTCGCCTTCGCGCTCGTCTACGAACGCACGAACAACGTCGTCGTCCCCGCCGTCGCCCACGGGGCGTACAACGCGACCCTGTTCGGGCTGGCGTACGTCTCCGTCGCGATGGGCTGAAGCGGCTCCCCGAGCCGGGTCGCGCGAACGCGGCGGTTCCGCGCCCACGCTTCCGACGATGGGTCGACGGACACCGAGACGACCTGCTCGATTGCTGGCAAGAACGGCGTGCCGAATACGGGAAGACGGGGCGGCCTCGTTCGGGCCGGACTGCGCCGAGTTACCTGTCGGGACAGTAACGAACCTGACGTGGATGCTTACATCAGAAATAAATAATGTTTCCGGAGAAACACCAAATACGGGCGGTAGTATGACATAAATTATCCTATACTTTTGTCGGCTCTCCCGGGACTGCTCGTCGTTTGTTCGCGCAAATATCAAAAATTTTATGAAATAGACTTCATGATAGGAACGTGCCCGTCGATATCCCGACGTTCGATTACGACCCCGACGACGAATCGTTGAGCACCGCGATCGTCACTGCGCTTTCGGAAGCGAAGGGTCGGGACATCACCGAAGAGGAGTGTGTCCTGTACGACAACGTCAACCCCGACGCGCTGAACGGAACGTTCCGCGAGGAGAGCGACGGTGACACCATCAAAGTCGAGTTCACCACCCACGACGCTATCGTTGTCGTATGGGGAAACGGTCAGGTCACCATCCAGGTGCAGGACCTGAGGCCGACCCGAACTACTAGCGAGTCACTTCCCGCAACAGGCCTGGACGCCGTACTCCGTGTCCAGCCGTCACTCCGGATAGACACCGCACAGACGGTCCAGTGTATCACGAGCCCTCGCCTGGCTGAGCAGCAACCGCCGGTCTTCGACGACGACCGAGCAGCGCTGAGTCCGTGCGGTACGAACGGAATCGCACAGCGTCGGACGGGACTTCTCTCCCGGAGGCGTGTCCCCGTTCGGGTCCCGACGGTCAGGCCAGCGCGGAGCCGGCGCGGATGACCGTCTCCTCGCCGAACGCCGGACCGACCAGCTGCAGCCCGACCGGTCCCGCGTCGGTCTCGCCGGCCGGCACCGAGACCGCCGGAAGGTTCGCGAGGTTCACTGGCACGGTGTTGGCGTCCGCGAGGTACATCTGCAGCGGGTCATCGAGGCTCTCGCCCAGTTCGAACGGCGGGACGGGCATCGTCGGCGAGGCGAGAACGTCGACGGCCTCGAACGCCTCGTCGAAGTCCTGCTTGACCCACGCCCGTGCGTCCTGTGCCTGCTTGTAGTACTTGTCGTGGTAGCCGGCCGAGAGCGCGTACGTGCCGAGGAGGATGCGGCGCTTGACCTCCTCGCCGAAGCCCGCCTCGCGGACGGCGGCAAAGGAGTCGTTCCAGTCGCCCTCGGCGTCGGTCGCGGGCCCGTAACGGACGCCGTCGAACCGCGCGAGGTTCGAGGACGCCTCCGACATCGCGATGACGTAGTAGGCCTGGACGGCCGTCTCGACGGACGGCAGCGAAACCGATTCGGTCGTCGCCCCCCGGTCGCGGAGCGCCCCGAGGGCCGCCTCGAACGTCGCCCGGACGCCCTCGTCGGCGCCCTCGAGCAGTTCGGTCGGGACACCGACGGTCAGCCCCTCGACGTCGCCGTCGGCGGCGTCGGCGTAGCTCTCCGGCAGCCCCTCCGGCGGCTCGCGGGTCGTCGCGTCGCGCTCGTCGACGCCGGCGATGACGTCCAGCAGTTCGGCGGCTCCCTCGACGGTCGGGGCCAGCGGCCCGATCTGTTCCAGGGAGTTCGCGTACGCGACCAGGCCGTATCGGGAGACCAGCCCGTAGGTGGGCTTGATGCCGACGACGCCGCAGAAGGCGGCCGGACACCGCACGGAGCCGCCGGTGTCCGAGCCCAGCGCGAGGTCGGCGTCGCCGGCCGCAACGGCCGCCGCCGAGCCGCCCGAGGAGCCGCCCGGCACCCGGCCCGGGGCGGCGGGGTTCTCCGTCGGGCCGAACGCGGAGGTCTCGGTCGTCGTCCCCATCCCGAACTCGTCCATGTTGGTCTTGCCGACGATGGTCGCGCCGGCCGCCTTCAGCCGGCCGACGACGGTCGCGTCGTACGGCGGGACGTACTCCTCGAGCATCGCGGACCCGCAGGTGGTCCGGACGCCAGCCGTCGAGATGTTGTCCTTGACCGCGACGGTGACGCCGTCGAGGGGGCCGCTGCCGGTCGGCTCGATCTCGGCGTCGGTGATGAACGCGTTGTGGCTCATGACACCTTCGGGCCCTTGAACCGGCCGTCCTCGGTCTCGGGGGCGTTCCGGAGCGCCTCCTCCTGGGTGAGCCCCTCGCGGACCTCGTCGGGCCGCATCACGTTCGTCAGCTCGGCGTCGGCGTCGACGTCCGGAACCGCCTCGAGCGCCTCGAAGTACTCGAGGATGTCGGCGAACTGTCCGGCGAAGCGCTCGACCTCCTCCTCGTCGAGGTCCACGCGGGCGAGCGACGCCACGTGCCGGACCTCCTCGCCGTCGACGTCGGCCGCACCGGCGTTGTCCTCGGCTGCTGTCATGAGGGTGGCTCGGGCGGGGGCGCCACTAAGGGTTTCGAACCGGTCGGCCGGGCGAGGTCCGTCGGCCGTGCCCCGCCGACACACTGCCTCCACGGAACTATGAGGCTCGGCTCCCCAGCACCGCGTATGCGTCGCAGGGGTCTCCTCGGTCTCGCCGCCGGCGTCGTCGGTTCGCTGGCCGGCTGTGCGGCCGGGTACGGCGGGACCCAACGAGCGGAAGAGGCGCCGGAACAGCCCTCACAGGCGCTCCGGAACGTAGAGTTACCGGTGCCGCTCTCCGAGATGCGGCAGCCCATCGCGAAGGACTCGATTCCGGCCATCGTCGACCCGGCCTTCACCGACGACTGGGCGGTCTCGAGACCGACGGCGACGCCGGACCGTCGCTTCCCGACGACGCGGCGGTCATCGGGGTCGAGCGCGACGGCGAGCGCCGCGCGTACCCGCTCCGGGTGCTCAACTGGCACGAAATCGTCAACGACGCGTTCGCGGGGCCGCTGGCGGTGACCTACTGCCCGCTCTGTGGCAGCGGGATCGTCGTCGAGCGTGTGGTCGCCGGCACCCCGACGCTCTTCGGCGTCTCTGGGCGGCTCCGGCGGGACGACCTGGTCATGTACGACCGGGCGACCGACAGCCTCCGGAGCCGGATCCTCGCGACCGCGATACGCGGCCCCCGGACCGGTGACCGCCTCACTATCGTCCCGTCGACCCTGACGACGTGGGCGAGTGGCGGGGGACCCACCTCGACACTGTGGTCCTACTGCCGCCGCCGCGCTCCAGCACCGTGCGCGGCCGGGACCGCACCCACAACTACTTCGACCCGAAGTACGGTTACGAGGACGAGCCCCAGCTCGTCGGCTGGGCCGGGTCCGACGGTCGGCTCTCCGACCGGACGATGGTCGTCGGGGTGTCGGTCGACGGTACCGCGACCGCGTATCCGTTCCCAGTCGTCGAGGACGCCGGGGTCGTCGAGGACCGCGTCGGGAGCCGGCCGGTCGTCGTCGCGACCGCTCCCGACGGAACGCTCGTCGCCTCCGACCGCCGCGTCGACGGGCGGACCCTCTCGTTCGCCCCGGCCGGCGAGCGCCTGCTCCGCGCCGGCAGGAGCCG
>PXQM01000064.1:3367-9340 GCA_003021325.1 Halobacteriales archaeon QH_10_70_21 | reverse complement strand
ACGTCCGACTCGTGACAGAACGGCGGCACACCGCCGATGGACCACCCGAGGGTCGCCTTTATCTCGTCGGGGTCGCCCATCGACACGTCGCCAGGGTCGACGCCGACGAGGTCGGCCACCTTCGCCTCGTCGACCCGGTTCGCGCCGCTCGTGACGACCACCACGAGGCCGTCGCCGGCCGACAGCACGATGCCGCTGGCTATCTGTGCGACGTCACAGCCGACTGCCTCGGCGGCGTCCTCGGCCGTCTTCGTCCCCTCTGGGAACTCGTAGACCTCCACGTCGAGGCCGTGCTCGTCGGTCGCTCGTCGCGAGAACTCCTCCGCGCGCGGGTGCATGGAACTCCGGTGTCGGCGACGGCTAAATAATCCCCCGGTGGTGGCAACGGACGCCGTCGGCACCGGCCCGGAACTCCTCGTGCGGCGGCGAGGGCTCGGGCGACGGCGGTCGAACCGTCAACGATATCCGGGACGCGGGGACACCACTTCCCAATGTTCTCACCCAGACAGGAAGGTGGTCGGCGTGAGTGAGCTGGTCGCGCTGCTGGTCGCGGCGTTCGCCGGCGGCGCCCTGGGCGCTGCGGTTGGGGCGCTGGAGGCGTTCTCCATCGCGGGCGTGCTCATCGTCGCCGGCGAGGCGGTCAACGTCGCCACCGAGGCCGCGCCGGACCCGACCGTCGACCTGACCGCGCTGGGGTCGACCGGACTGACGGCGACCGTCGGTCTCGGGCCATCGCCCAGGCGTCGGTCACGCTCGGGCTCCCCTGGGACCCCATCGCGTTCAGCATCGTCGTCTCCGGGCTTCTGCACCGCGTCGCGCTCGGCTACCCGCTCGTCGGCACGGTGCGCGGCGAGGGCCTCCTCGACATGTCGCCTTACGAGCGCCGGATCCGCCGCCCGCCCCGGGCCGACGGCGGCCCCGATGACGGTGCCGGAGGCGAACGCCGGTTCGCCGTCGAGCCCTGGCTCCCCCACCAGTACGAGTGGGGCCAGGTGGCGTTCCTGGGTGCGGTCGTCGGCGTCTTCGGCGCCTTCGTCACCCACCGGACCGGCAGTCCCTTTCTCGCGTTCGGCATCACCGCAGCAACGCTCCTGTTCCTCTGTGTCGGCGTCGAGCGGTTCCCCGTCACCCACCACGTGGCGCTGGTCTCCTCGCTCGCCGTGGTCGGTCTCGCCGGTGGCGCGACGACCCCCGACGCGTTCGCCGCGGAGGTCGGCCTGCTCGTCGCCCTGCTCGTCGGTGCGGCCTTCGGCGTCGTCGCCGCCCTGGCGGCCGAACTCGCCCAGCGCCTCCTCTACGCGCACGCCGACACCCACCTCGACCCGCCGGCCGTCGGCATCGTCGTCGGGACGCTGCTCGTCGCGCTCCTTGACGTGGCGGGCGTCTTTGAGCAGGCCATCCTCCCGACGATGGGGCTCTGACCGGCCCCGGTCGCTACCCGTCGACGCTCCCCTCGACCCACTCGCCGAACGGCTCGAGGACGTCGGTCTCGTCGAACCGCTCGACGCAGGGCACGTCGTAGGGATGGAGCTCGACGACCCGGTCGCAGAGCGCCTCGTATCGGGTCGCGGGCGTCTTCGCCAGCAGGACGACCTCGTCCTCCTCGACGACCTCTCCCTCCCACCGGAACGTCGAGGTGCACGGCAGGCGGTTGACGCAGGCAGCCAGCCGCTCCTCGACGAGCGCGGTCGACAGCTCCTCGGCCGCGGACGGCGGCGCCGTGATGTAGACGGTCGGCATCGGTCTCACTCCGACGGCTCGTCCGCGTCCGGCTCGCCCGCAACCGGGTTGTACTGGCCGTTGATGTCCCACTCGTGGATGCAGTGCTTGTTCCCGACCCGCCGCTCGCCGTCCTCGACCGCGATGACCCAGTTCTCGGATTCGTCGTCCCAGATGTCCGTCCGGCCGCAGCGCTGACAGCGCCGGCGGTCGGGCGGAACGATTTCGCCGCTCATACTCGCGGTCACGGCGGCCAGCGTAATCAACCGCACGGCGACCGAACCGCATCCGTCATTACGCCGGGCGCCGAACGACCGCCATGCGCCGGCGCGCCCTCCTGGCCTCGGTCCCGGCGGCGCTCGCGGCCGCGAGCGCCGGCTGTACCATCGGCGGCGAGCCCCCGCGGGCGGACGACCTGGCGCTCTCGACGCCGGCCTTCGAGGCGTCGATACCGGTCCGGTACACCTGCGACGGCGCCGGCGACTCCCCGCCGCTGACCGTCTCCGGCGTCCCGGACGGCACCGGGTCGCTGGCCGTCCTCGGGGAGTGGCTCCGGAGCTACGACCCGGGGACCATCTGGACGCTGTGGGACCTGCCGCCGTCGGACCCGCTGTCGGTTCCCGCCGGCCGCCCGAACGAGCCGCGGCTCGAGGACCCCCAGGGAGCCGCCCAGGGGCGCAACGACGAGGGGACCGTCGGCTATCGGTCGCCGTGCCACGAGACTCCCGGCGACAACGAGTACCGATTCAGCGTGTTCGCACTGGAGTCCGACCCCGGCCTCGACCCCGGCGCCGGCCGGGACGCTTTCGACGACGCCATCGAGTCGCTGGTCCTCTCGAGCAACAGCTTCACCGTGGTCTACGAACGGTTCTGACACTGCCGGAGGTGACTGCTCGACCTGCGGTGCAGTCTCCGAAGCACGTCCCTCCCCCGCGTTCCGACCGTAACGATTCGGACGTTTGCGAGACCACGTCCGGTCGTCCGGGTCGACGGGGACCGACGACACGGTTATTCGTCGCGTGCCCGAAGGGCGGCCATGGCCCTCGACGCGAACCCCCCCGACCCGCCCGAACTCGAGGAGATAGACCCCAACCAGTACGAGGACGCGGAGGTGGTCGGCGACACGGACTACAAGCGGGACGAGATAGAGACGCTCCTGTACGAGGGCGCCTGGGACCAGGCGTTCTACGAGTGGGCCGACGACACCGACATCGACGAGGCGGCGTTCGAGATAATGCTCGACCTCGAGATGTTCGCGCGGTTCGACTTCTTCTGGGACGCCTTCGCGGACCGCGTCGGCTACCACGCGCCCGGGCTGCCGGAGGACTGGAAGGAGCGGGAGCTGCACCCCGACCTCGACTCCTGGGAGACCGTCTCCGGCATCAACGCCGGCCTCGCCGAGCTGGGCGACACCGTCAGCCGGACGCTGAAGGCCGACTACGTCGACTGGGAGACCGAGTACGATGCGCCGGACGACCTGCCGGACTTCGAGTGAGTCGGGGCGGCTCAGGGCTCCTCGAGGCGGTCGGCGACCTGCCGGAGCTGGTCGCGGCGCTCCTCGACGGCCTCGTCGCGGAGCGCCGTCTCCGCGTCGGTAGGACACTCCAGGTCGGGCACCTCGGTCGGGCGCCCCGAGTCGTCGAGGGCGACGAAGGTGAAGAACGACGACGTCGTGAGCCGGCTGTCGCCTTCCTTCGGGTCCTCGGCACGAACCTCGACCTTGGCGTCGACGCTCGTCCGCCCGGTCGCGAAGACGTACGCCTCGACGGTCGCGACCTCGCCGAGGTCGATGGGGCTGACGAAGTCGACGTTGTCCATCGAGGCGGTGACGGTCTGTCTGCCCGCGAACCGCATGCTGGCGATGGCCGCACAGATGTCCATCCAGTGGAGCACGACCCCACCCAGCGCCCGGCCGAGGGTGTTGGTCTCGTTCGGCAGCAGCATCTCCGTCATCTCGGTGTGTGACTCGGCTAGCGTCGTCATGTCCGGAGTGAGGCGCCGCCGCTGGATGGAGCCTTCGGTTCGCCGCGTGCGGTCGGCGAGCGGCCAACCGGTCCGCTCCGGCGGTCACGACCGCGTCCCGATACACGTAAACCGTTCGCCCGACAGGTGCCGACAATGAGCGAAGAGGGTTCGGAGGGCTCGGTGCGCGTGGTCGGCACGGCGCACGTCTCCGAGGCGAGCGTCAGGGAGGTCGAGTCGGTCATCGAGGCCGAGCGGCCGGACGTCGTCGCGGTCGAACTCGACGAGGGTCGCTACCGGCAGCTGAAGGGCGAGAGCCCCGAGGACCTCGACGCCAACGACCTGCTGCGCGGCAACACCGTCTTCCAGTTTCTGGCCTACTGGATGCTGTCGTACGTGCAGGCCCGGCTCGGCGAGCGCTTCGACATCGAGCCGGGCGCCGACATGAAGGCGGCCATCGACGCCGCCGAGGCGCAGGGCACGGACGTCGCGCTCGTCGACCGGGACATCCAGGTGACGATGCAGCGGTTCTGGACGCGGCTCTCCGTCCTCGAGAAGCTGAAGCTCGTCGCGAGCATGGCGGTCGGGCTCGGCGACCCGCGCGAGGTCGGGATGGGCGTCGGCGTCGGGTTCGCCATGATGATAAGCATCGTGGCGGGCGCCGTCGCCGGCCCGTTCGTGGTCCCGGCCGGTCTCGGCCCGGGAATCCTCGTGACGATACTCGACGCGCTGGTCGTCGGGCTCGGGCTCGGGCTGGTCCTCGGAACGCTCGTCGTCCTCGTGCTCGCGGGGCTGGCGCCCGAGGAGGACGAGCTCGACGAGTTCGACATCGAGCGGATGACCGACACCGACGTCGTCGGCGCGATGATGGAGGAGTTCCGCCGGTTCTCGCCCGGGGGCGCCGAGGCGCTCATCGACGAGCGGGACGCCTACATCGCCCACAAGCTCGTCTCGCTCCGCGAGCAGGGGGCGAACGTCGTCGCCGTCGTCGGCGCCGGCCACCGCGAGGGCATCGAGGGGTACCTCGAGCGGCCCGCGACCCTGCCCGCGATATCGGAGCTGACCGGCCGGGCCACCGGCCGTCGGTTCTCGGTCTACAAGCTGTTCGGCTACCTGTTCACGCTCGGCTTCCTCGTGTTCTTCCTCCTGCTCGCCATCGCGACGTACACCGGCGTCGAGGGGACCTCGAGCGGGCTGCTCTTCAGGCTCTTTGCGGCCTGGTTCCTCGTCAACGGTATCATCGCGTTCGTGCTGGCGAAGCTGGCGGGGGCCCACTGGCAGTCAGCGAGCGTCGGCGGCGGCGTCGCGTGGCTGACCAGCGTGAACCCGCTGCTCGCGCCCGGCTGGTTCGCCGGCTACGTCGAGCTGCGCTACCTGGACGTCAACGTCGGAGACATCTCGAAGCTCAACGATATCGTCTCCGACGAGGAGGCCCCGCTCCAGGAACTGTGGCGCGAACTCACGGGCGTACCGCTGTTCAGGCTCATCATGATCGTCGCGCTGACGAACGTCGGCAGCTTCATCGGGAGCGTGGTGTTCGCGACCGTCCTGCTGCCGGCCCTGTTCGCCGGCTCCGGGGTCGAGGGCGCCGAGGGGGTCGCCCGCCTCATGCTGGCCGGCGCGGAGAAGGGCATCGAGCTCATCGTGGAGGTGGTGACGTGAGCGTCATCAGCATCGGCGGCACCGAGTTCTACCCCGACGAACTCCGGGACCTCGCCGTCGCGTGGGTCGCCCTGGGCGTCGCGTTCGGCATCTTCTTCTTCCGGCTGTCGGTCTCGCCGGCGATGGTTGCGGAACTCACCTCGCCGGCGTTCCTCCAGGTGCTGGTCATCAGTATGCTGACCGGCGGCGTCGGCTTCCTCCTGCACGAGCTGGCGCACAAGGTCGTGGCCGTCAGGTTCGGGCAGATTGCCGCGTTCAGGGCCGATTACGGGATGCTCGCGCTCTGCGTCGGGGCGGCGCTGGCCGGCTTCCTCTTCGCCGCGCCCGGGGCCGTCTACCACCGCGGCCGCATCACCGAGCGCCAGAACGGCCTCGTCGCCGTCGCGGGCCCGCTCACGAACGTCGCCCTCGTCGCGGTCTTCCTCCCGTTCCTCCTGTTCGACGGGTTCCTGGGGAACCTCGGGACGTACGGCGTCGTCATCAACGCCGCCCTGGCCGCGTTCAACATGATACCGTTCGGTCCCCTGGACGGCCGCAAGGTGAAGGACTGGAACCTCGCCGTCTTCGGCGCGACGCTCGTCTTGACCGTCGGGCTCGCTGTGCTGGCGTTCGTGTTCGTCGGATTCCCGT
>PXQM01000064.1:0-3098 GCA_003021325.1 Halobacteriales archaeon QH_10_70_21 | reverse complement strand
GAGACGGCCGTGATGCCCGACGTCATCGAGGGACTGGACCTCGCCGGCGCCTGCGCCGGGCTGGCGACGGAGGAGGAGCTGTTCGACGGGACCGCACGGGCGGGCGACGCGCTGGTCGGACTACCCTCCTCCGGAATCCACTCCAACGGACTGACGCTGGCCCGCGAGGCCGCGACCCGGAACCACGAGTACACCGACCCGTTCCCGTACGACGGCGACCGCACGGTCGGGGAGGTCCTGCTCGAGCCGACGCGCGTCTACCGCGAGGTGCTCGGGCCGCTGCACGCCGCCGAGACCCACGCCGCAGCCCACGTCACCGGCGGCGGCTGGACGAACCTCTCGCGGATGGGCTCGTTCCGGTACGTCGTCGAGGACCCCTTCGAGCCCCGGCCGGTCTTCGAGTTCGTCCAGGCGGAGGGCGACGTCACCGACGAGGAGATGCACCGGACGTTCAACATGGGCACCGGCTTCGTCGCCGCGCTGCCGCCCGCGGACGCGGCGGCCGTCGCCGACAGCCTGGAGGACGCCCGGGTCATCGGCCGCGTCGAAGAGGGCGACTCTGTCGCGGTCCGCGGGCTGGAACTGTGACCGGGCGGGGCGGCCGACCCGGTCGCGCGACGCAGGGAGAAGGCTTTTGTATAACTCCCGGTTATGGGGCGGTATGGGAATGGAGCTTCCGACGCCGGCGGACCTCCACGAGCGGCGGACGGACCTCGGGCTGACCCAGAGCGAGCTGGCAGAGCGGGCCGACGTCTCGCAGCCGCTCATCGCGCGCATCGAGGGCGGCGACGTCGACCCGCGGCTATCGACGCTGCGGCGCATCGTCAACGCCCTCGACCAGGCCGAGAGCGCGGTCATGCACGCCGAGGACATCATGCACGAGGGCGTGGTCACGGTCGCGCCCGACGACAGCGTCCGGGAGGCCATCGACGTGATGGTCGCGGAGAGCTACTCGCAGCTGCCGGTCGTCCGCGACGGGCGGCCCCAGGGCATCATCTCCAACTCCGACGTCCGGCAGCTCGACTCGGAGAACGCGGGCGAGCTACCCGTGGCCGACGCGATGCGGGAGGCCATCACGACCGTCGAGCCCGGCGCCACCCTCGACGAGCTGAACGCCCACCTCAACCACCAGGACGCGGTCATGGTGGTCGAGGACGGCCAGCTCACCGGCATCATCACCGAGGCCGACATCGCGGCCCACATGTCCTAGTCCTCGTCGGATTCGGTCTCGACGGTCTCGATGACCTTCAGCGGGACGTCCCGGAGGGCGCCCCCGACCTCGCTTTTGGCGATGCGGGTGGCGTGCTCGGTACTGTCGGCGCTGAACACCTCCATCTCCAGGAGGAGACCGACCAGCGCGGTGTCGGCGGCGATGAACGCCGAATCGAACGCCTCGCCGCAGGCCGGACAGGGGGTCGCGCCGACCTCGACCTCGACGTAGTCCATATCGGCGTCGTTGAGGCGCTTGCCCGCCTCGCTGACGGCGACGCCGATGGCGTCGTCGATCTCCCCGACGTCTCGAACGAGCCACGCGGCTTCCATCGCGACGAGGTAGTTGCTCATGTCTCGTCACAACGCCGGAGGACGGATAGCACTATTGCTTTCGGCCGCGCACGTGACCACCATCTTCCGCATAACTTATACCGATAATCCGGGCCGCATCGCGCTGCTATCCGGCTTCGGGGGCGAACGTGAAGGGAACCCGATAGCTCTGCCGGGTGTCGTCAAACCCCCGTACCGCGACGGGGTGATACTGTATAATCTATCATCCGACGAGTCGATCCGCCAGCAAAGTTTATATACCCCTGGCCGTTTCGGCAGCTACATGGCACCCAGCCCGTACCGGGCGTTCGTGTTCGCCCTGTACCAGCTCAGCATCGTGCTCGGCATCGCGCTGCTCCCGGTCGCGCTCGCGGCGGAGAAGGTCGGCCTCCGGCTCCAATGCGACAGCCAGACTCCTCGCTGCCCCGGACCGGCCAGGACCACACCCGGTCGCCCTACGAGCCCGAACTGGGCGAGGTTCCGTCCAACGATCGCTCCCGGGAGGACCTCGAGAACGTCAACGAGACCGGGACGACGACCATCGGCATCACGACCGCCGAGGGCGTCGTCATCGCGACCGACATGCGGGCCTCGCTGGGCGGTCGGTTCGTCTCGAACAAGGACGTCCAGAAGGTCGAGCAGATCCATCCGAGAGCCGCACTCACGCTCGTGGGTTCCGTCGGGGGCGCCCAGTCGTTCATCCGGTCGTTGGAGGCCGAGATCAACCTCTACGAGGCGCGCCGCGGCGAGGAGATCTCTATCGAGGCGCTGGCGACGCTGGCGGGCAACTTCGCCCGCGGTGGCCCGTTCTTCCGCATCAATCCCATCCTCGGCGGCGTCGACGACGAGGGGCACCACGTCTACTCCATCGACCCGACCGGCAGCGTTATGAAGGACGACTACACCGTCACCGGCTCCGGGCTCACCGTCGCCTACGGCACCCTCGAGCGGGAGTACGAGGACGACATGAGCAACGAGGAGGCGAAGCGGGTCGCTGCCTCCGGCGTCAAGGCCGCCGTCGAGCGGGACACCGGCTCCGGTAACGGCGTCTACCTGGCCGAGATCACAGCCGAGGGCGTCGACATCCACGGCCACAGGGACTTCGACGATCTGCTGTAGGCCCGCCGGGAGCCACACCACTTACTCGGCCGTCCACCCGACCCGCCCTCGATGGAGTTCGCAGAGTTCGCGGCCCGCGCCGACGAGATGGAACGCGAGGACGCCGACCTCGAGCGGGTCGGGCTGGTCACCGCGCTGTTCGGGGACGCCGGCGCCGACCTCGACACCGTCGCAAGGTTCGTCCAGGGACGGGTCGTACCGGCCCACGACGGCACGAAGCTCGACGTCGGTCCCTCGCCGTGCTACGAGGCGCTGGCGAAGGCGGCGGGGCCGAACGTCTCCGCGGCCGACGTCGAGGAGCGGCTGGCCGCGGTCGGCGAGATCGGGACCGTCGCCGAGGAACTGGACCTGGGCGGCCAGCAGGGGCTCGCCGCCTTCGGCGCGGGCGACGACGAGGGGCTGACGGTCGCCGAGGCCGACGCCCAGCTCAGGGAGCT
>PXQM01000071.1:7711-9184 GCA_003021325.1 Halobacteriales archaeon QH_10_70_21 | reverse complement strand
GATGAGCGCCGCCTTCGTCGCCGAGTACGACAGCTGCCCGAACCCGCCCTGCCAGCCGGCCATCGAGGACATGCTGATGATGCGGCCCCAGCCCCGCTCTTTCATGTCGGGGTAGACCTCCCGGGTGACGTTGTAGGCACCGGTGAGGTTGACCGAGACGTCCCGGTCCCAGATGTCGTCGTCGTAGTTCTCGACCTTGTCGCGGGCGTCGACCATCCCGGCGTTGTTGACCAGCACGTCGATGCCGCCGGTCTCTTCTTCGAGGGCGGCGACGGTGTCGGCGACGTCGTCGCGGTCGGTGAGGTCGCACTCGACGGCGTGGGCGGTGCCGTCGTCGTCGTCCTCGACCTCGTCGGCCACGTTCTCGGCCTTCTCGAGAGCGACGTCGAGGATGACGACCTCGGCGCCCTCCCGGGCGAGCACGCGGCAGTCCTCGCTCCCGATGCGTCCGGCCCCGCCCGTCACGAGCGCGGTCTTGTCGTCGAGTCCAAGGTCCATTGCGTGACGGGTATCCGGTGGTTACGGATTAAGGGTTCCGACGGTCGTGCGAGGGGCGTTTACTACCGCCGTCTCACCGGACGCCGAGGACGTCGAGCAGTTCGCGGAGGTCGGTTATCTCGTGGGTCGCCTCGGGTCCCCACGCCTCGGCGCCGTAGCCGGCGGGGTCGATGCCCACAGCGGCCGCGCCGGCGACGTCGTGCTCGTAGCGGTCGCCGACCATCAGGACGGCCTCCGAATCGAGCCCCGTCGCCGACAGCGCGTCGCGGAACATCCGCTCGTCGGGCTTCGTGTGCCCGACCGCCTCCGAGGTCGTCACGTGCTCGAAGCAGTCACGGATTCCGAACGTCGTCAGCATGTTCTCGGCCTCGCGGGTGTCGATGTCGGAGACGATGCGCGGCGCCGGTCGCCCGCTCGAGGGTCCGCTCCCAGCCGTCCGGTGGGTCGCCGTCGAACAGCGCCGCCGTCGCCTTCCGGTAGCCCGTCCGGGCCGTCCGGTACTCCGTGCCCTCGCGTTCGCGGAAGTGCTCGCCGAGCGTGTCCGTCCAGCGCTCGAGGGCGGCGTCGGCGTCGAGGCCGTGCTCTGCGGCGAGTTCGGCGACGAACGCGGCGTACCCCTCCCGGACCGAGGCGAGGTCGACGAGGACGCCGCCGGTGTCCCAGAAGACGGCCCTGTAGCGGTCTCCGTCGCTCATCTGCCGTACTGCCGGACGCCGTCGACCATCCCGGCGGACACCTCGCCGGTCCGCTCGAGGTGAGCGAGCGCGCTCATGGCCTCCGGGATGAGGTACTTGACGTCGCGTTCGCCCGCCAGCGCCATCGCGACGCCGGGACCCGTCGAGTAGCCGTCGGCGACGAGTCCCTGCACCCGCTCGAGGCGGTCGTCGAGGCTGCGCCGGTCGCGCTCGACGGCCCCCTGGAGGTCGTCGTGGACGGGGCCGTGGCCGGGGTAGACGCGGTCGACGTCGAGGGCCG
>PXQM01000071.1:6126-7549 GCA_003021325.1 Halobacteriales archaeon QH_10_70_21 | reverse complement strand
GGCGCGTAGACGGTCGGGGCGCCCTCGGCCAGCACCGTCGGCACCTGGCCGACGTGGTCGACGTGCGGGTGGGTAACGAGAACGTGCTCGACGTCGGCCGGGTCGTGGTCGGTCGCCGCGAGCCGCTCCCTGAACGCGGACTCGTGGCCGGGGGTCGCGGCGTCGACGAGGACCGGCTCCGGGCCGTCGACGAGGTAGCAGGCGACGTGGCCGGGCGGCCACTCCACGTCGAACGCGAGCCGGTGGACGCGGCCCTGTGTGCTGCGAGTCTCCATTTATCGACCGGTGGTCACCCCCGGACATAAGACTTCGTTTTCTAACACCCGGTTTTTCGCTTCCAATGTTCAGACTCCAGTACCCATACTTACCTTTATTAACAGCGGCACGGAAGTCGTAGCCGTCACATGACAGCGATATCCACGGGCGTCACCACGGCGCGTGAGCGGCGGTGCTAAGCCAGTACAGCGTCGCGGGCAAGACGGCGATCATCACCGGGTCGAGCCAGGGCATCGGCGAGGTGACCGCAAAGCGGTTCGCCGACGAGGGCGCGAACGTCGTCGTCACCTCCCGGTCCCGGGAGAAAATCGACGAGGTGGCCGCCGAAATAAACGACAGCGACCGGCCGGGCGAGGCCATCGCCGTCGAGTGCGACGTCCGGGACCGCGACGCCGTCGAGGCGCTCGTCGACGCCACCGTCGAGGAGTTCGGCGGTCTGGACTCGATGGTGAACAACGCCGGCGCCTCCTTCATGGCCGGCTTCGACGACATCTCCGAGAACGGGTGGAAGACCATCGTCGACATCAACCTCCACGGCACGTTCCACTGCTCGCAGGTCGCGGGCGAGCACATGCAGGCGGGCGACGGCGGCACCATCATCAACTTCGCGTCGGTCGCCGGCACCGACGGCTCGCCGTACATGAGCCACTACGGCGCCGCCAAGGCCGGCGTCGTCAACCTGACGACGACGCTGGCCTACGAGTACGCGAGCCACGGCATCCGCGTCAACTGCATCGCGCCGGGGTTCGTCGCCACCCCGGGCGTCGAATCGCAGATGGGCGTCTCCGCCGGCGACGTCGACCGCCGCGAGGTCGAGCGCCGGATGGGCCGCTCCGAGGAAATCGCCGACATCGTCCAGTTCCTCGCCAGCGAGGCCTCCTCGTACATCGTTGGCGGGACCATCACGGCGAAAGGGTTACCCAGCATCGAGGAGAGTCCGGAGGTATGAGACACGACCGGAGGGGTCCACCGTGACCGAACGCGACGTCTTCCTGCCCGTCGCCGCACAGCCGAGCGTCGACGCGCTGGTCGAGCAGGCACGGCTCGGCGAGGAACTCGGCTACGATACGGCCTGGCTTCCGGAGTCATGGGGCCGCAACGCCGTCGCGACGCTGTCCTGTATCGCCCGCGACACCGACGACATCGA
>PXQM01000071.1:0-5973 GCA_003021325.1 Halobacteriales archaeon QH_10_70_21 | reverse complement strand
GCACGGACCT
Source organism: Halobacteriales archaeon QH_10_70_21 (assembly GCA_003021325.1). The sequence continues at coordinate 5,963 of PXQM01000071.1, read as the reverse complement.
CGGCGACAGGGACCGAAACGAACAGCGCGTCACGCTGTCGCTGACCTGCTGTGCGCTCGAGGACTCCGAGCGCGCGAAGCACCTCGTCAAGCAACACGCCGCCTTCTACGTCGGCGGGATGGGCACGTACTACCGCGACAACCTCGCCCGACAGGGCCACGAGGAGGTCGCCGACGCCATCCACGACAACTGGCAGGACGGCGACAGGGAGGCGGCGATGGCGGCGTTCCCCGACGACCTGCTCGAACAGCTCGCCGTCTGGGGGACGCCCGAAGGCGCCCGCGAGCACTTCGAGCGGTTCACCGGCGTCGAGGGCGTCGAGGCCGTCTCGGTGTCGTTCCCGCGCGGTGCGGACCTCGAAGCCATCGAGTCGACGATGCGGGCGCTGGCGCCGGCGTAGCCGTCGGCGACGCGCCCGACCGCGACGTCCCGCCCGGGCCCGACCCGGGAGGAGTGAACTATTTACTCGTGGCACCGGCACGGAGAGCCATGACGGAATCCTACACGGGCGCGGACCTGTTCGTGGACGCGCTCGAACAGTACGGGGTCGAGCACGTCTTCGGCAACCCCGGCACGACCGAACTCCCCATCATGGACGCGCTCTCCCGGAGCGACGTGGAGTACGTCCTCGGACTCCAGGAGGACGTCGCCACGGGGATGGCCGCCGGATACGCCTCGACCCGGCGGTACCACGCCGACGGTGACGACTCGGTCTGCCCGCTCGGCGTCGTCAACCTCCACATCACGCCCGGGCTGGCGCACGGCCTCGGCAACGTCTTCGGCGCGATGTACGGCGGCGCCCCGGTGCTGGTGACCGCCGGCAACCACGAACTCGACTTCCGCCACGAGGAGCCGCTGTTGACCGGCGACCTCGAGGAGATGGTCGAACAGTTCTGCAAGTTCTCCGCCGAGGTGACCCACGTCGACGCCCTGCCGATGCTGCTTCGACGGGCCGTCCGGACCGCGCTGACGCCGCCGACCGGGCCGGTCTTCCTCTCTCTGCCCGCCGACGTGATGCAGACCGAGACCGACGACTCGCCGGAGCGGCTCGGACCGGTTCCGGACGCCGGGGCGGGCGACCCCGAGGCCATCGAGGCCGCCGCCGACTACCTCATCGAGGCCGACCAGCCGGTCCTCGTCGTCGGCGACCACGTCGCCCGTGCCGGCACCGACGCCGTCGACGCCGCCGTCAAGCTCGCCGAGGCGACCGGTGCCCGCGTGCACGGCGAGATACTCGCCTGCGAGGTCAACTTCCCAACCGAGCACGACCAGTGGATATCGTTCATCGGGCCCGACGAGGGCATCGCCTCGATGCTGATGGACACCGACACGCTGGCGCTGGTCGGCTGCTCGACCAACACGACGCTGTTGCGCCACGAGAACCCGCTCGTCTCAGAGGACACGACGGTCGTCCAGGCATCGAGCGACCCCCACGAGGTCGGCAAGAACCAGCCCGCCGACGCGGCCGTCATCGGCGACCCCGGCCGCGTGATGGACGCCATCGCCGAGCGCGTCGAGGACCGCCTCGACGAGGCCGAACGCCGGGAGCGCATCCAGCACGTCGAGACGATGAAGGCCGGCCTCGAGTCCACGATGAAGCAGATGGGCGAAGACGAGACGCCGGAGGGAGATACCCGCTCGTCGAAGGCCGAACTCGTCGACAGCATGCACGCGGTCGACCCGGACACCTACATCGTCGACGAGGGGGTCACCTCGAAGTTCGCCCTGCTGACGCGGTTCCCGTTCGAACCGGAGCAGTACCTCTCGAACAAGGGCGGCGGCCTCGGGTACGGCCTGCCGGCCGCCGTCGGTGCGGCCATCGCCGAGTCGATGCGGGAGGACCCCCGGACCGTCGTCGGGTACACCGGCGACGGCTCCTACCTCTACTACCCGAACAGCATCTACTCGGCGGTCCGCCACGACGTCGACCTGACGGTCGTGGTCCCCGACAACCGCAACTACCGCATCCTCAAGGACAACACGGTCAAGATGATGGGCGGCGACGAGGACGAGTACGACTTCGTGGGGATGGACTTCGACCCTCCCGTCGACATCCCCGCCAACGCCGAGAGCCACGGCGCCCGCGGCCACCTCGTCGAGACGCCCGACGAGTTCCCCGAGGTCTACGAGAAGGCACTCGAGGCCAGCGGCACTGACGTCATCGACGTGCTGGTCCACGACTGAGAGACCAATCGGTAGCACAGAGGGGCGACACCCGAGGGTTCAACTACTGGAACGGACCCAGACGGGCCATGCGCTGACGAGTCGCTGGCGGGCCGCCGAGGCGGGAGTCGAGTGGTGCGAGCCACCGCGACCCACGGTCCGTCAGTATCGGGGTCGCCTGTCCGCCACGCCGAAACGGCAAGGGGTTTCACGACAGCGGGGGAACCAGACGGACGTGTCCCGGGTCTACGCGACCGCGCTGTTCGTGACACTCGCGACGATGTGGGGGCTGTCGTTCCCCGCCATCTCCGTCGGCCTCGAGCACCTGCCGCCGCTTCTGTTCGCGGCGTTCCGCTACGACACGGCCGCGGTGCTGCTCCTCGGCTACGCCGTCCTCACGACCGACAGCTGGCGTCCGGTCGGTACCAACGACCTCCAGGCGGTCCTGGCCGGCGGACTGTTCCTGGTCGCCGGGAACGGCCTGCTGTTCATCGGCCAGCAGACCGTCCCGAGCGGTGTCGCCGCCATCCAGCAGGCGCTCGTCCCGATAGCGACCGCGCTGTGGGCGGCCCTGCTGCTCGGCGAGCGAATCTCGCCGGTCGGCGCCGTCGGCGTCGCCGTCGGGTTCCTCGGCGTCGGCCTCATCGTCCAGCCGGACCCGAACAACCTCCTCGCAGGCGACACCGTCGGCCGACTCATCATCCTCGGGCAGGTCACGAGCGTCTCGCTCGGCGGCGTCCTCGTCGACCGCGCGCAGCCCTCGATGGAGCGCGTCGCAATGACCGGCTGGGCAATGGGGCTCGGCGGCCTCGTGCTCCACCTGCTCAGCCTCGGTGCCGGCGAATCGGCCCCGGCTGCGGTGCCCGCACCCACCGCCCTCGGGGCCGTCCTCTACCTCGGCGTCTTCTCGACCGCCCTCGCCTTCGTCATCTACTTCACCATCCTCGAGGAGCGGGGCGCCTTCGAGACGAGCCTCGTCGCCTATCTCGTTCCCGTCGTCGCCACGCTCGCCGGTGTGGTCCTCCTGGAGGAGTCGATCGGACTCCTCACCATCGGCGGCTTCGTCGTCGTCTTCGTCGGGTTCGCACTGCTGAAACGGCACGCGCTGGTCGACTACGTCGACGCCGGCGTCAGTTGATCGCCCCCGACTCACGGAGGCGCTCGATGTCGCTCTCCCCCAGGCCGGCGGCCGATAGCTCCGCGTCGGTGTGTTCGCCGTGACCGGGGGCGGGGCCCAGGTCGTCACGCGAGACCGCCGTTCCACGGAGCGGGAGCCCGACCCGCGGCGCCCCGTCCTCGGGGTACTCGACGTAGCCACGGGCCCGGATCTGTGGGTGTTCGAGCGTCTCCGCAGGGGTGTAGACCGCGTCGACGGCGGCATCGACGTCCGCCATCGCCTCGGCCCACTCGTCGCGGGTCCGGCTCGCGAATACGTCGGACAGTTCCTCGCGGAGCGCCTCGCGTTCGGCCGGGTCGCCGGTCATGTGCTTCCCTGCAAGCTCCGGTCGGTCGATGGCCTCGCAGAAGGCCGTCCAGAACTGCGGTTCCAGCGCGCCGAGTGTGACATAGCGGTCGTCCGCCGTCTCGTAGACGTCGTACCAGGGGAACTCCCCGGTGAGCGGTGTCTCACCCGGTCGCGGGTCCCCGCCGCCGAGCGCCTCCGGAGCGAGGGCCTGCGAGAACGAGACCACGGCGTCGGTGAGCGCCACGTCCAGGTACTCCCCACCGGTGTTCCCGAGTTCCCGCGAGAGGAGCGCCGAGCACACAGAGAACGCGGCGAGCAGGCCGCCGGCCATGTCGGCGACCTGGTAGCCCGGCACCCGAGGGGCCTCGTCGGTGCTCTGCCGCGTCATGTCGAGCAGTCCCGCGAGACCGACGTAGTTGAGGTCGTGGCCGGCACGGTCCGCGTGCGTGCCGTCCTGGCCGTAGCCCGTCAGCGAACAGTACACCAGGTCCTCGCGGTGGTCGGTCAGGCTCTCGTAGTCGATGCCGAGCCGCTCGGTGACGCCGGGGCGGAAGCTCTCGATGACCACGTCCGCGTCGGCGACGAGTTCGTAGAACGCCGCCCGCCCGTCGTCGTTCTTGAGGTCGATGGCGACGCTGCGCTTGCCCCGGTTGACCGCGTCGAAGACCGCGCCGACGCCCTCGTCGGTCGTCGGCGGCATGTGCCGGGCGTAATCGCCGGCGCCCGTGTCCTCGATCTTCACCACGTCCGCGCCGGCGTCGGCGAGCAGCTGTGTCGCGTACGGTCCGGGGAGCAACCGCGTGAGGTCGAGCACGCGAACGCCGTCGAGTCGCATGGGAGTCGGTGGTCGCGTCGCCTCATAAGCCTGCCGTCGGCGGGGTCCCGGCCGCCCGTGGTCGGGTCGAGCGCCCCGTGGGTCCCGCACGCAGGGTTCAATAGGCGGCCGTCGTATGTGGGGGTATGGCAACGCAGGAGGTTCCGAAGGCGGGCGTCAGCTTCGAGACTGACGAGGAGACGAGCCTCATCCTCTCGAGCCTGGAGGAGTTCATCGAGCGTGAGGTCGAGCCCCTCGAGGACGAACTCGGAGAGACGTGGTCGAACCCCCGCAAGCGCCACGAGGACGACGGGCGGCTCGTTCCCGAGGTCCGAGAGGCCATCCAGGAGGTCCGCGAGAAGAGCGGCGAGGCGGGCTTCTACGCGATGAACCTCCCCGAGGAGGTCGGCGGCGAGGGCGTCTCCAACGTTACGTGGTACCGGGCGATAAAACACGTCGCCGCCACCGGACCGGGGCTGACCGAGTACGTCCTCGCGGGGCCAGAGGGCCCGAAGCCGCTGCTCGCACAGGCGGAGGGCGAGCAGGTCGAGACGTACCTCGAGCCCTGCGTACGCGGCGAGAAGTCGACGGCCTTCGCCCAGACCGAACCCGGCGTCGGCTCGGACTCGCCGAACATGTCCACGACGGCCGAGAAGGACGGCGACGAGTGGGTGCTGGACGGTCGCAAGCAGTGGATCACGAACGCGCCATGACGGGCATGCAGGGCGAGATCGCGCTGGACGGCGTCCGGATACCGGAGGACCGCGTGCTCGGCACCGAGGACGGCGCCTTCTACGACGCGATGGAGTTCCTCTCTTTGGGCCGCCTCGAGGTCGGTGCCCGGGCGCTCGGCCACACGGAGTACCTCATCAAGCGCGGCGTCGAGTACGCCAACGAGCGGGAGGCCTTCGGTCGGCCTATCGGCAAGTTCCAGGGCGTCTCCCACAAGCTGGCCCGCGCCCGCGCGAACGCTTTCGCCGCCGACGCCGCCGCGCTCCGGCTGGCGTGGCTGATGGACGACGACGAGCAGGCCATCGAGGAGTCCTCCATCGTCAAGTACCTCGCCTCGAACGTCATGTTCGACGTCGCCGACGACGTGGTGCAGGTCCACGGCGGCAACGGCCTCTCGGAGGACAACCCGTTCATGGACGAGCTCCAGACGGCCCGCATCCTCCGCATCGTCGAGGGGACCGACGAGATACAGCTGAACACAATCGCCAAGGAACTCGGCGTGAGCTGAGATGCGACTGCGGCCCGCCTCACCCCCGTGGCCGCGGTCGGTCCGGGCGGTACTGGCGGCGACCGACTGGAACCGGCACCCGGTCGTCGACGTCGTCACGTTCGCCCCGGCCACGTCCTGCGGGCTCGAGGGCGACCGCCAGCGTATCGAGGTCTACCGGCACCGCGAGGCTCCCGACCTCGCCGTCTACGAGAACGCCGAACGGTCGTTCCGCGTCGAGCGGCTGGTCGGCTCGCCGTCGGCCGGAACCGATTGGTTCTCTCTCGTCGTGACCCCGAAAT
>PXQM01000070.1 GCA_003021325.1 Halobacteriales archaeon QH_10_70_21 | reverse complement strand
GGCTATCTCCCTGCTGGTCGTGACCGTCCGGACCGGGACGGTCGTGCCGTCGGCCCGCCGGTGGACCGTCGCGTGCTCGCGGGTCTCTCCGGGGTCGTACGAGCGCCAGTAGTCGTCGAATCGGTCCGCATCGAGCTCCACCGCGACGTCCGGCACCGCCACCTCCAGCAGCGCCCCGGGCGTCGTCCCGAGCAGGTCGGCGTACGCCTCATTGACGTACTCGAAGCGGCCGTCGGCAGTGTAGACCGCGATGCCGACGCCGGCCGTCTCGACGACCTCCTCGAGGAACGAGGCCTTGCGTTCGACCGGCCGGCGCTCGCTGCCGTTCCGAAGGATGCCGACCGACCCCTCGAACCGCTCGCCCTCGAAGGGGAGCACGCCGATGTGGTCCTCGCAGACGAGCGTCTCGCCGTCGGCGGTCCGGATTTCGGCCTCGAAGACCGTGTGCTCGGGACCCTCCGCCGAGAGGACCCGACCGAGGTGGTGTTCCGCCCGGTCGACCATCCGCTCGTCCCTGATTATCGAGGGGTCCTGGCCGAGTATCTCCTCGCGGGGGTAGCCCGTCAGTTCGACGAACGCGTCGTTGACCGACGTGAAGCGGCCCCGTTCGTCGAGGACGTACACCGGGTCTGCCAGCGACTCCACGATGGTCTCGTACTCGTCGTGGGAGGTGGCGATGCGGTACTCCGAGACGGCGCGCCGGATGCGGTTGCCGAGGAGCCGGATGGTCTCGACGCTCTCCGTCTGGAGGTAGCCGGTCGCGCCGGCATCGAGCGCCTCGGCCGCCACCTCCTCGCTGCCCTTCCCGGTGAAGAGGATGAACGGGACGTCGGCGCTGGTCGCCCGGACCGCCTCCAGGAACTCGACGCCGTCCATTCCGGGCGTGTCGTGGTCGCTGACGATGCAGTCGAACTCCCCGCGTTCGACCCGCTCTACGGCGGCGCGGGGGTCCGGCTCCGAGAGACCGTCATCCCCTCCGTCTCCTCGAGGAAGTCCCGACGGAGGTCGGCGAACGGCCGGTCGTCCTCGACGTGGAGGACGCTGATTCGGGGCGTTCCGGCCCGGTCGGTGGCGCGGTTGTCGGTCGGGCTCACAACGACTCGCGACCCGACACTGGTGTGACGCGGAACAATGAGACCCGTGCACACGCCGGAGCGCGTCGTACGGACCGCAGCGCTTCGGTACCACCGGGGCGGTAGCGGTCGGGAACGGCAGCCGCCGACCCGGATACGGGAGCCCGGACCGCCGGAAGGAGCGGTCCGCGTCAGTCCGCGTCGACGTCCTCCGGGTCGGCCGCCGCGGCGGCGGTCCGCACCGCAGCGACGTTCTCCTCGACGTCGTGGACGCGGACGAGGTCGGCGCCGCGGTCGGCCGCCAGCGCCGTCGCCGCGACCGTCGCGGCCAGGCGGTCCTCGGAGTCGTCGCGGCCGACCAGCCCGAACATCGACTTCCGGGAGTGGCCGACCAGAATCGGGCAGCCGAGCGCGCGGAACTCCCCGAGCCGGCCGAGCAACTCGAAGCTCTCGGTCGGCGTCTTGCCGAAGCCGAGCCCGGGGTCGACCAGTATCTGCGAGCGGTCCAGGCCCGCCTTCTCCGCCAGGAGGACCCGCTCGGTGAGGGCGTCGAGGGTGTCGCCGACCACGTCGTCGTACTCGACCTCGACGTCGGGGTCGACCGGCGTCTCGATGGAGTGCATCACGACGACCGGGACGTCGTGCTCGGCGGCGACGAGCCGCATCGCGGGGTCCTCGAGCCCGGAGACGTCGTTGAGGATGTCGGCGCCGGCGTCGAGCGCCGCCCTGGCGACCGCCGCCTTCCGGGTGTCGACCGAGACCAGGCAGTCGAGGTCGTCGAGCGCCTCGACGACGGGGACGACGCGGTCGATCTCCTCCTCGACCGGGACCGGGTCGGCCCCCGGCCGGGTCGACTCCCCGCCCACGTCGACGACGGCGGCGCCGGCCTCGACCATCGCCTCCGCGCGGGCGACGGCGTCCTCGATGGCCTCGTAGCGGCCGCCGTCGTGAAACGAGTCCGGCGTCACGTTGAGCACGCCCATGACGGCGGTGCCCTCCTCCCAGGGGTAGCCGCCCCGGTCGCGGTCCCGCTGGATGCCGAGGGTCCGCCGGAGCTCCTCGCCGACGACCGAGAGGCCGTACGGCTGGTCCTCGAGCGACTCGACCAGCCGGCGGAACTGCGCGAGCGTCCCCATCAGTACGACGTCGACGAGTTCGCGGTCCTGGGCGGTCAGCCCGGAGGTGGCGCACTCGCCGCCCAGCGACAGCAGCTCCTGCTTGAGGTAGTCGGCCTGGCGGGGCTGGACACGCGTCGCGACGACCCGGTGGACCCCCTTGCCGCGCATGCGGTAGACGCCGCCCTCGGTCACCTCGGCGGCCTCCAGGACCGATTCGGCGGCCTCGAGGTCGGGGACGCGCTTGGGGACCTGCAGCCCGGTCCAGTGGCGGCGCGCCTCGGCGACGACGCGCAGCGACCCGCAGACGAGGACGGCGTCGTCCTCGTCGGCGGCCGACACCGCCGCGTCGACGGCGTCGATGACCGCGTCCCTGGTGGTGACCGCCGCGACGTCGTCGAACACCGACGCCAGCACCGCCGGTGTCTCCGCCCGGTCGAGGTCCGGCCGGCAGGCGTAGACGCGGTCGGCGGCCGACAGCGCCTCGGCCATCTCCGCGATGTCCTTGTCGAACATCGCGCCGAAGACGAGGTGGAGGTCGTCGAACTCGAACGTCGAGAGCGTCCCGGCGACCCCCGCGCAGCTCTCGGGGTTGTGGGCGCCGTCGAGGACGACCAGCGGCTCCCGGTCCATCACCTCGAACCGGCCGGGCCAGTGGGCGTTCCGGAGCCCGCGCTCGAGGTCGCCCGTCGAGACATCGCCCACCGGCCGGCGCGACGGCGGCCTTATCCCGGGCGATCTCCTCGATGCTGTCGCCGAGGAGGTCCGCGTGCTCCATCGAGACGGTCGTGACGGCCGCGGCCTCGGGCTCGAGCGCGCTCGTGGCGTCGTACCGGCCGCCGATGCCGACCTCCAGCACCGCGACGTCGACGTCGGCACGGGCGAACGCCCAGACGCCGAGGGCCGTGACGGTCTCGAAGAACGTCGGCGGGCTCCCCTCGCTCGCCCGGGCGGTGACGTACGGCTCCGCGAGGTCGACGAACTCCCGGACCGCCGCCCTCGAGACCTTCCGGCCGTTGATGCGGATCCGCTCCCGTACGTCGTCGAGGTGTGGCGAGGTGTACAGCCCCACGTCGTACCCGGCCTCCCGGAGGACGCTCTCGACCATGCGTGCGGTGCTTCCCTTGCCGTTCGATCCCGCCACCTGGACGACCCGCAGTCCGTCGCCGGGGTCGTCGAGGTGCTCGAGCAGGCGCCGCGTCGATTCGAGCCCCTTCGCCGGCGGATACCGCCGGAGGTCCAAGAGGAAGTTGGCCGCCTCGTGATAGTCCATACCGATGGCAGTGCGGCGAGGGGTTTATCGCTTTCCGGTCTCGACGGTACCGGTCGGCCATCGGGACGACGCGAACGTTTACTCCCGTTCACGGCTACGCTCTCGCATGCGAGACACCGAGGCGGCGGCGCTGATGACCGAGCCCGTACTGACCGTCGAACCGTCAGCGAGGCTCCCGGAAATCGCCGAGGCGATGCGCTCGCAGGGCATCAGCTCCATCGTCGCCGTCGACGACGGCTGCCGCCCAGTCGGCATCCTCACGTCGACCGACTTCGTCGGCGTCGTCGCCGACGGGGCCCGGGACGGAACCGTCGGCGACCACATGACCGAGGCGGTCGTCACGACGTCGCCCGACACCCCGGCACGGGCGGTAGCGGGGCTGATGTGCGAGCACGACATCAGCCACGTGCCGGTCGTCGAGAACGGGGAGGCGGTCGGCCTCGTGTCGGCGACGGACCTCACGGAACACGTCGCCGGGGCAGTCGCCGACGCGACCGAGTAGCCCCGCGGGAAGTGCGGGTCCTCCCGTCGGTCCGCAGTCCGTCGCTGACGGGGGGACGGCCGCGTCGCGCGGTGCTCATCGGGCGTGTCGGGCGGCTGCGGCCGACGGACCACCGCACCCCCACGGGCCGACGGTGGCACGAACACTGCACCGAGCGAGGTACGCGGCTGCGGTCGGGCGGGCGGTGATGAGGGCCTTCCGGGCCGCTACTCGACCCGTAGACCCACCGGGGACGGAGCCTCGCTCTCCACGGGTCCTGTGCTGTGGTCGGTAGGCGAGTCCGAACCGGGACTGTTGACGGTCAGCGGTTGTCAGTAGTACTCGCGCTGGACGTCCCGGACGGCCTCGATGCGCTTCTCGATCGGCGGGTGGGTCGCAAAGAGCTTCTCCAGCGCCGACCGCTCGCCGCCGAAGATACAGAGCGCCGAGACGTTGTCGTCGAGTTCGGCGTCGCCGCGCGCGCCGGCCGTCGAGATCTTCCGCAGCGCCCGCGCCATCGCGTCGCCGCCGACGTGTCGCGCCGCGTCGTCGTCGGCGACGTACTCCCGGTACCGCGAGATGGCCAGCACGAACACCATCGCGACCGCCTGCACGACGATGGACGCGACGTAGCCGAGGACGATGCTCCCGATGCCGCCCTCCCGGGAGAAGGCGACCGCGAAGTAGGCGGCGAAGCCCAGCAGCGAGGCGATGGCCTGTCCCATCACCATCGTTATCACGTCGCGGTTGTCGATGTGGGCGAGTTCGTGCGCCAGCACCGCCTCGAGCTCGTCGTCGTCGAGCAGGTGCACGAGCTCCGTCGAGACGACGACGACGCCGGCGCCGCGGCGGCCGACCGCGAAGGCGTTCGGCACGCCCATGCTGGCGACCTTCAGCGCCGGCTTCTCGAGGTCCATCTCCGAACAGAGCCGGTCGACGGCGTCGTGCACGCCCGGATACCGGTCCTCGGGCATGTCCTCGGCGCCGACGCTCCGCAGCGCGGCCCACTTGCCGAACTTGTACTGGAAGCCGGCGAAGAGCACCGTCCCGAGCAGGACGAGCGGGAGCGGAGCGCCGAAGGCCTCTATCGCGACGATTGCGAGGAGCATGTAGAAGCCGAAGAGGATGCTCCCCACGACCGCCATACGGGCCTTGAGTCCTGGGTGTCGCATGGTAGTGTAAACCAGGTGACCATCGGATAAATGGGTTCTGGCAGGGGTGTTACCACCCTGCACGGGCGACTCGCAACGCATAAGTCGGTCGATTCGCCATGTTCGTACATGCGACCTCGTGCGCCCGTCGGTCGTCCGCGCCCGGCGACCGGCGAGTGCGCCGACGTACCTGCTTTCTCGAACGGCAAACGTCCGTAGCGCGGCCTCCGGCGGGTGTGGCGGCCCGTCGGCGGTCGGCTCCGGACGCACCGCCCAGACGACCGACCCACCCGACCACACCACCACATGACACACGACACGTTCACCGGCGTCTTTCCCGCGATGACGACGCCGTTCCACGACGACGAGAGCATCGACCACGACACGCTTCGCGCCCACGCCCAGCGGCTGGAGACGGCCGGCGTCGACGGCCTCGTGCCCGTCGGTACGACCGGCGAGTCGGCGACCATGACCCACGACGAGCACATCGAGGTCGTCGAGACGGTCGTCGATTCGGTCGACGACGTGCCGGTCATCGCCGGCAGCGGCTCGAACAACACCCGCGAGGCGCTGGAGCTCTCCGAGCGCGCCGCCGACGCGGGCGCCGATGGCCTGCTTCTCATCTCGCCGTACTACAACCGGCCGGAGCCGGACGGCATGGAGGAGCACTTCCGGACCGTCGCCGACGCCGTCGACCTGCCGCAGATAATCTACAACGTGCCGAGCCGGACCGGCCGCAACATCGCCGTCGAGACGGCCGCCTCGCTGGCCGAACACGAAAACGTCGTCGGCTACAAGGCCGCCAGCGGCGACCTCACCCGGACCAACGAGGTCATCGAGCGCACCCGCGACGAGAACTTCGCTGTGCTGTCGGGCGACGACGCCCTGACGCTTCCCATCGTCGCCCAGGGGGGGACCGGCTGCATCTCCGTGGCCGCCAACGTCGAGCCCGACCGGGTCGTCGCGCTGGTCGGGTCGGCGCTGGCCGGCGACATGGAGCGCGCCCGCGAGCTCCAGTACGAACTGGGCGACCTCTTCCGGGCGCTGTTCGTCGAGAGCAACCCCATCCCCGTCAACGAGGCCATGGAGATGCGGGACGTCCACGCCGCGACGGTCCGGTCGCCGCTCTGCCCGCTGCAGCCCGAGAACCGCGAACGGCTCCGGGAGGTGCTCGAGGAGCTCGAATGAGGCTCGTCGTCATCGGCGCCACCGGCCGGACGGGAAGCGAGATCGTCGCCGAGGCCGACGACCGCGGCCACGACGTCGTCGGGGTCGCCCGCTCGGCCGGGACCGTCGGCGAGCTCCCGGTCCACACGGTCGAAGCCCTGCCCGAGTACCTCGCGGACGCCGACGCCGTCATCGACTTCACGGTCCCGGCGGCCAGCCGCGAGCACGCCGAACGCGTCGCCGAGGCCGGCGTTCCCTACGTCGTCGGCACGACGGGTTTCGACGATGCCGGGCTCGACGCCCTCCGTGCGGCCAGCGAGTCGACGGCCGTGCTGAAGGCGTCGAACTTCGCACGCGGCGTGCAGGCGCTGCTCTCGGTCGTCGAGGCCGGCGTCGAGGCGCTGCCGGACTACGACGTCGAGCTGACGGAGACCCACCACAACGGGAAGCGCGACGCGCCCAGCGGGACCGCCACCACGGTGCTCGAGGTCGTCGACGAGGCCCGCGGCGAGCGGCTGGACCGGACCCACGGCCGCGAGGGCGAACACCGGCGCGAGGAGTCGGAGGTCGGCGTCCACGTCCGCCGCGCCGGCAACGTCCGCGGCGAGCACGAGGTCGTGCTGGCGGGCAACGACGAGGTGCTGACGCTGACCCACCGGGCGGAGTCCCGCCGGGTGTTCGCCGCCGGCGCCGTCGACGCCGCCGAGTGGCCCGCCGGCCGCGACCCCGGCTGGTACGAGTTCGGCGACCTGCTGTAGCGCAGCCCCCGCCCCGAAGGCCGGCAGAAACACGCGGCTCCGACCGCCGACGAGCACGCGGTGCTCGAGGAGTTCCTCGCCGCCCTGGAGTCGGGGGCGGTCCGCGCCGCCGAGAAGCGGAACGGCGAGTGGGAGACCAACGAGTGGGTCAAGGAGGGCATCCTGCTGAACTTCGGGCTCCGGGAGATCGAGGCCCACACCTACGGCGGCGTCGACTACCACGACGTGCTGCCGCTCCGGGAGACGGGCGACCTGCCCGGCCGGGGGACGCGGAATACGCCGGACGGGACGGTCGTCCGCCGGGGGGCCTACGTCGGCAGCGACGCAATCCTGATGAGCCCGGCCTTCGTCAACATCGGCGCGTACGTCGGCGACGGCACGCTCGTCGACTCCTGTGACACCGTCGGCTCGGCCGCACAGATCGGCGACGACGTCAAGCTCGGCGCCAACACCCTCATCGGGGGCGTACTGGAGCCCGTCGAGGCCGCGCCGGTCGTCGTCGAGGACGGCGTCTCGCTCGGCGCCGGCTGCCGCGTGACGTCCGGCTTCGTCGTCGGCGAGAACAGCGTCGTCGGCGAGAACACGCTGCTCACGCCGCGAATCCCCGTCTACGACCTCGTCGAGGCGGAGGTCGTCTACGGCGAGCTGCCGCCCGAGCGCCGCGCGTTCACCCGGTTCGTCGAGTCCGGCGTCGGCGACCACGACCTCTTCGAGGGCGGCGCCTACAAGCCCGCGGTCGTCGCCACCGACGTCGAGGCCGAGACCCTAGAGGCGACCGAACGCGAGGACGCGCTCCGGGACAACTGAGGCCGGCGCTCCGGTCGTCCGCGCCGGACCGGTCAACACCTGGATTCGGCGGTCCGGCCGTTCAGGTTTCGGATCACGGTATCGTCGACGAGTATCTCACCCGTTCCGCGGACCGTCGCCACGTAGTCCGGCACATCGAAGCTCAGTTCCCAGTCGTCGCCGTCGGACGACCACAGCGACACCAGCGCCGACGTGTCCGCGTGCTCGTAGAGCGCGAACTCGAGGGCGTGGGGCGAGCACCCCTCGGCGTCCGCGATCGCCTCGACGACGGCGGGGATGATCTCGTCGCTCACGGCGTCACCCCGTTCCGTTCGAGGAAGTGACACCCCTCGACCAGTCGCCTGGGGAGGTTCTCGTACTCGTCGACGGCCCCCAGTACCGCCTCCACCTCCTCGAACGCCGGGCCGCGCTCGGCCGACAGCGGCCGCCGGTCCCACTGAACGAACCCGTACTCGGCCATGAGCGGCAGGTGGTGGTGGACGAGGTTGAGCCGCAGTCGCTCCGGGTCACGCCGGCCGTCCGGAGTGGTGGCGGCGTCCGGGAGCGAGAGCGCCCGTCCGGGCCGGCCTCCATCAGCGCGCCGACGACCTCGCGCCTGACAGGGTTCGAGAGAACCCGGTAGACGCCCCGCCATCGGTGGTTTAGCCGTTCGATTTTTTCCATGGTACTCCATCGCGTATTGTCGAGCCGTGACTGAACAGTTGTTGATAATTTCCGACCAAAATCGTGGAGGACGATATAAAACGTCGGTCCGTCGGGACGTTTCCGACCGCTCGAGCGGTTCACCGGTGAACGTACGTCACCGACGAGTTCTTCCGACGGCGGCGGTTGTCGGTGGTTCGTTCGGGACCGAATGGCCCGGTGTAGCGCCCGCCACCCCGGGTTTTTAACCGCCTGGAACACCCACCGGCGGCATGGCCAGACAGTCGACCGGTTCGCTGGAGTCGCGGTTCGACGGCCTCGAGGAGCTACCGGATACCGTCGACGAGGCGGCGGTCCGCCGTATGCGGTTCGTCGCGCGCCTGCTGGACGACAGCGTCCGCGTGCCGGGGACGAGGCTCCGGGTCGGACTCGACCCGATCCTCGGCGTCGTGCCGGGGGCGGGTGACGCGATAGCGGCGGCGCTGTCGATCTACATCGTCCTCGAGTCGGCGCGGCTCGGCGTCCCCTTCCTGACGCTGCTCCGGATGATAGCCAACGTGAGCCTCGATTTCGCCGTCGGGTCCGTACCTCTCCTCGGGACGCTGTTCGACGCCGTCTGGAAGGCCAACCGGCGGAACCTGCGGCTCGCGCTGTCGCATCTCGAGGGCCGCGAGTCGGTGGAAATCGAGGTCGAGTGAGGGGAAGTCGGCCCGCTGATCGAACCGCGCGTGGCCTCGGCTACGATTCGTCGCCGTCGTGTCCGTCCTCTTCGTCGTGCCCGTGGCCCTCGTCGGCGTGGTCGTCCCCGTTCGCCGTCTCGATATCGACCGGGTCGGTCGTCTCGTCGTCGCGCATGGCCTGCGAGACGCTCGCGGCCGTGTAGCCGGCGACGTAGCCGGCGGTGGCGCCGGCCGGTCCGCCGGCCGCACCCAGCACCGACCCGGCGAACCCGCTCGCCGTCGCGCTCTTGGCCGCGGCCTCCTCCGGGTCGTCCGAGAGACAGCCGCAGGCGTCGTGACTGGTATCTCCTCGCATACGTGGTCGTACCCGCTCGAGAACCGAAGCGATTCGGCTACCGGAAGGGGCTTCCCCTTTCGGCCGTCACTCGCCGTCCTCGTCGGCGCTTTCCGTGTCGGCAGCGTCGTTCGCCCCGCTCTCGTCGGCGTCGGACTCGCCGGTCGCCTCCGGGCCGACATCCCCGATCTCGATGGTCGTCGCCTCGTCGTCCCGCTCGCCGGTCGCGCCCGTGCCGACCGAGAGCGTGACCGCGAAACGGTTCTCGTCGACGACGCCGCCGACAGCGGCGCCGAACGGACCGAGCGTCGCCCCGAGGACCGTCCCGATGGGGCCGCCCGACCGCCGGTCGTCGCCCTCGCGCGCCGCGTCCTGCCGGTCGTCGGTCATGGGCGTCGCTGCGCGCTCGGACGGCCCAAGCGTTTCGGTCCGAGCCGACAGCCTTGTTATCCGGCCAGCCGTTCCTCTTGCAATGAGTCTCACCGCCTCGCCGGCCGTCAAGCGGCTCGCCGACTGGGACGACGACCGGCTGGAACGGCTCGCCGACGAGCACGGTACGCCGCTGTACGTGACCGACCACGACCGGATACGGGACAACCTCGCCCGGTTCGAGTCGGCCTTCGAGTTCGCGCACGTGATGTACGCCGCCAAGGCGAACACCGGGCGGGCGGTGCTGCGGACGCTGTACGACGCCGGCGCGGACGTCGAGTGCGCCGCCGCCGGCGAACTCCACCGGGCGCTGGCGGCCGGCGTCGCCGCCGAGGACCTCCAGTACACCGCCGTCAACCCGCCGGACGGCGACCTCGACTACGCGGTCGACCTCTGGGCGGACACCCCGGAGCTGACGATCACGGCCGGCGCCGAGATGACGCTCGACCGCCTCGCCGAGCGCGGCTTCGACGGCCGGCTCGCGCTCCGGGTCAACCCCGGCATCGGGACGGGCCACCACGAGAAGGTCGCCACCGGCAAGGACGCGAAGTTCGGGCTGCCGTACGACGAGGTCGAGCGCGTCGCCAGCGAGGCCCGCAAGCGGTTCGACCTCGTCGGCCTCCACGCCCACGTCGGCAGCGGCGTCCTCGGCGACGACCTCGCGGACCACCGCCGCGCGCTCCGGAAGGTCGCCGAGGTTGCCGAGCGCGTCGGCGACCTCGAGTTCGTCGACCTGGGCGGCGGCTTCGGCGTCCCCTACCGCCCCGACGAGGACCCGCTGGACCTGGCGGCAGCCGCCTCGATGGTCCGGGCGGTCACCGCCGACCTGGACGCGACCGTCGCGCTGGAGCCCGGGCGGTACATCGTCGCCGATGCCGGAGCGCTCCTGACCCGCGTGAACACCGTCAGGACGACGACCGAGACCCGCGTCGTCGGGGTCGACGCCGGGCTGACCGACCTCGTGCGGCCGGCGATGTTCGACTCCTACCACCACATCCGCAACGTGACCGGCGCGGACCGCGAGCCGGTCGCCGCGAGCGTCGGCGGCCCGCTGTGCACCAGCGCGGACGTCTTCTGTACGGACCGGCCGATACCGCGCCCGGAGGCCGACGACCTGCTCGCTATCGGCAACGTCGGCGCCTACGGCATCGACCTCGCCAGCCAGTTCCACTCCCAGCCACGGCCCGCCGAGGTGGCCATCGAGGGCGACGACGAGCGGGTCACCCGCCGCCGGGAGGCGTTCGACGACCTCACACGACTGGAGGACGAGGCGTCGGGCGTGGAGTGAGACGGCGACCGTTCTACGGGTCCTCCGCAGGCCGAGAGTTTTATGATGGCCGGCTGTCAGTTCGGCCTGCATGACCGCGGTCGATGCAACCCCCCACGGCGTGCCCACGGGTGCTGGTTCGTTCGTCCCCGAATCGCCACCGAGCGGTAGTCAGGGGGAGAAAATGTGAGACAGCTCCACGTCCGGGTACCGGCGTCCAAGCGGTCGAGCGTCGAGGCGGTACTCGAGGACCTCGACCTCGAGTACGTCACCTCGACCGGCGACGACGGCGTCCATTTCTTCTCACCGGTTCCGACGGCGGCCGTCTCGGACGTCCTCGATGGGCTAGACGACGCGGACATCGATTCGGACACCTACACCGTCGTCACGAAGAGCGAGTTCGCCCACACCGACGAGTTCTCCGAGCTCAAGCGCCAGTACAGCGATGAGACCCCGACCCTCTCGCGGGCGGAACTCAGCGCGAGGATACAGGAGTTGCGGTGGCCGCACCGCCTGTACTACGGCGGAACGGTGCTCAGCGTGCTCGCCGCGACGTGCGGGCTGCTCCTCGACCAGCCCGCGCTCGTCATCGGGGCAATGGTCATTGCCCCCCAAGTCAGTGCCGCTCTTGCGGCCCCGACGGCGGCCGTAGACGGCAAGTGGGACGTCTTCACGGACAGCGTCAAGGAGCAGGCACTCGGTCTCATCCTTGCGATTTTTGTCGCGGCCCCGTTCGCGCTGGCGCTCCGCCGAACCGGGTTCGTTCCGCCGACGGTCGAGGTCACGAGCATCGAACTCATCGGCGTCAGACTCGCACCGTCGCTCCTGAGCACCATCGGCGCCGCCGTCGCGGGCATCGTCGGCGCATACGGGTACTCGACCGAACAGTCGTCCTCCCTCATCGGGGTCATGATCGCGGCGGCGCTCATACCCGCGGCCGGCGGCGTCGGCCTCGGCCTCGCCTGGGGAGAGCAGGCGTACGCCGTCGGGTCACTGCTGCTTCTCGCGGTGAACGCACTCGCCATCAACATCGGCGCGTTCGTGACGTTCCTCTTCGTGGGCTATGAACCCCCGTGGCTGTTCGGGGAGCAGTCGCTCGGGGACTCGATTCCCGACGCGGACGTGCGCCGCGTGTACGCGACGATTCTCCTGCTGGCGGTCGCGACCGTCGCGACCGGTGCC
>PXQM01000069.1 GCA_003021325.1 Halobacteriales archaeon QH_10_70_21 | reverse complement strand
CCACAGCGCGACCTGTGCGGTCCGCTCCGGCGGGACGAGCGAGCGCCTCTACAGCCAGTCGGCCTGTGCGGCGGCCGACGGCATCGTCGCCCAACCCGGCTACACCACCGTCTCGACGGTGAGTTACGCCATCGTGCTCATGTTCATGCTCGTCGGCGTCCTGCTGTTGCTCCGGAAACTGGAGATAGAGATGTCCCCGGAGTTCTACTTCGCGCTGTTCCCGTTCATGCTGCTGGGCGGCGCCCTCCGGGTCGTCGAGGACGTCAACGCGACCTTCCTCTCGGAGGGGATGAACACCTTCATCCCGTACCCCCAGGTCGCGCTCATCATCAGCCCGTTCATCTACTTCGTGATGTTCGCGTTCACCCTCGCGGCCCTCGTCGCAACGGTGAGCCTGGAGCGACGCGGCGTCGTCGAGCGCTTCGAGCCGCCGCTGGCCGCGGCCGGGGCCGTCGGGCTGGCTGTGACCTTCGCGGTCCTGGCCTACGCGTCGGTCACGCGGGAGATAATCGCGTTCAACCCGCTGTTTGTGACAATAGTGGTCGTCGGCGCGACGGCCATCGCGGCGCTGTTCTGGGCCGCGACCGGGCGGTACGCGCCCGCGGTCAACGAGGGCACGGGGCGGATGGGAATCCTGGTGGTCTGGGGGCACTCGGTCGACGGGGTCGCCAACGTGCTGAGCCTCGACTGGGGGCCGCAGCTGGTCGGCCAGGCGTACACCTCGAAGCACGTCATCAACGCCGCGACGGTCAGAATCACCCGGGCGGTCCAGCCTGCGTGGCTCTCGGACGCCATCGGCACCGCCTGGCCGTTCCTGCTCATCAAGGTCGGCGCCGCCGTCGCCGTCGTCTGGGTCTTCGACCGCGGGATATTCGAGGAGAGCCCGCGCTACGCCTACCTGCTCTTCATCGCCATCCTCGCGGTCGGCCTCGGTCCGGGCACCCGGGACACACTCAGGGCGACGCTCGGCATCTGACCACCGCCGCTGGATTTACTCTGAAAACCTCTCCCGTGTGCATTCCCAATATGGTAAAACACCTACCGGGTTTCGGTTTCCAGCATTAGGTAATTTTAAATCGGGACGGTCCGTCTTGCGGACGTACCCATGGTAGACAAAGACGACCTCAGACAGCAGCTGATAGACGCCTTCGAGGGCGCCGACTATCCGATCAACAGCCCGATGGACCTCGTGCCGGCACTGCCGCAGGGCCCCGGCACGACGTTCGAGTCGGGGGACTTCTCGATGACCGCGATGGAGCTGAACACGAAGCTCGGCGGCGGAGATTTCCCCTACGACTCCCCCGAGGAGTTCGTCGACGACGTGATGGGCCAACTCGAGGACCAGGACCTCATCTGACGTGGCGTAGGCTGCTGGCGGGTTTTTCGCACAGGACGGGTGTACGGACGGTCAGCGGCGAGAACGAGACGACCGTCAGTTACATATCGGGGAAGGCCCTGGCAGCGTCGACGAAGCCGTTGACCGTGCGTATCCAGCGGGCGGCGACGGTCTTTTTCAGCGCCTTGGCAGCCGGACCGCCGAAGGTGTCCACGGGCAGGCCCGTCACGTCGTGGGCGACGGCCTTGTCGCCGACGGAGATGAGCGTCCCCTTGTCGTCGTAGGTCCACTCCCTGAGCGGCTGGCCGCGGATAGCGCGGGCGATGTTCTCGCCGGCCACCTCGGCGGCCTGCCAGGCCGCCTGCGCGGTCGGCGGTGCCGGCTGGTCGCTGCCGGCCTGCTCGACCAGCGCCGCGTCGCCGATGGCGAAGATACGCTCGTCGGAGGTCCGGAAGTTCGACGCGGCCTCGATGCGGTTGCTCCGCTCGTCCTTGTCGACGTCGGCGGTGGCGGCGGCCGCCCGGCCCGTGATGCCGCCGGTCCACAGCAGCACGTCGTAGTCGAGTTCCGTCTCGTCGCCGACGTAGACGGTCTCCTCGTCGACCTCGCCGATGAACTCGCCGGTGTGTATTTCGACGCCCTTCTCGTCGAGCAGCTTCCGGAGCTTCGCCTGCACGACGGGGTCGTTGTTCGGGAAGACGTTGTCGAGCCCCTCGACGAGGTGTATCTCCAGCGGCGCGCGGTGCTTGTCGCGGAAGGCGGCGATCTCGCCGGCCGACTGGATACCAGAGAGGCCGGCGCCGCCGATGACGACCTGCGCCGGGTTGTCG
Source organism: Halobacteriales archaeon QH_10_70_21 (assembly GCA_003021325.1). Next base: position 3,169 of record PXQM01000069.1, on the reverse strand, counting down.
CGCGAGGCCTCGCGGGCCGCCTCAGTGACTGCCTCGTGGATGTCCAGCACGTCCGCGAGGCTCTTGAGCGTCAGCGAGTGCTCCTCGAGCCCCTCGATGCCGAAGAAGGCGGTCCGGGAACCGATGCCGACCAGGAGGTAGTCGTAGTCTATCGCCGAGCCGTCCTCGAGGGTGAGCGTCCGCCCGTCGACGTCGATTTCGGACACCTCGGCGCGGACGAACCGGGTCGAGGGGGACTTGATGTCCGCGACATCGAAGGTGATCTTCTCCTTGACTGTCGGGTCGCGGATGCACCGGTGGGACTCGTGGAGCACGAGGTGGTGGTCGACGTCCGACACCCAGGTGATGTCCGTCTCGCCGTCGAGTTCCGATTCGAGTCGCTTGACCGCACCGGTGCCGGCGTAGCCCGACCCCAGCACGACGACATCGTCCGTCATACCGGGAACTGCGGAGCCCACCGATACAAACCTGTTGAAACCGGACCGTCCGCAACGATTTCCGCTACCGCCGCTTTCCGGCGGGGTCGGCCCTCAGTGGTCCGGCGCTTCCTCGCCCGCCGGCGCCACCATGTCGTCGATGGTGAGAATGAGGCTGTTGTTGGTGTCGTCCTTGCCCTCCAGCGTCCCCTCGATGACCAGTTTCGACAGCGGCGTCGGCCCGACGCTGATGCTGTCGCCCTCGCCGAAGTCCGCTATCGACCCCTGGAGCTTGATCTCCGCCCGGCACAGCTCCGGATGGTGGACGCTCGTCAGGTCGATCTCCTGGACGTTGGCCTCCTCGATGCCCTCGCCCTCGTGCTGGAAGGGGACGTCGGCCGCCTGGTCCATCTCCTGAATCTGGAGCGCGTCGTAGGCGGTCGCGGTCGGCTTGTAGCCGCCCTTCGGCCCCGGTACCCCCTCGACCAGCTGGAGCGCCTTCAGGCTCTGCATCTGGTTGCGGATGGTCCCGGGGTTCCGGTCGACCTTCTCGGCGATGTCCTCGCCTTTCACCGCGCTCTCGGACTCGCGGAAGAGGTTGATGAGCTCCTGAAGGATCGTCTTCTGGCTCGGCGTGAGCTCTATTGATGACATAAATTGTCATTCGGCAGTTTTCGTCTTAAACCCGGCGGTGGTCGGGTGGGACCGTTCGTCGCGTCGACGCGCCGCTCCTCCGGTCGGGGGTCGCCCCCAGGCGCGGCGACGGCACCCACAACCCCGGCGGAGCGGGGTCGCCGGGGCGTCGGCCCCGAACGGCAGGGTTTTTCGTCCGGAGCGCCGACCGGTGGGTATGAACCTGCGAGCAATCGGCGCGCCCATGGACCTGGGCTCGGACCGACGCGGCGTCGACATGGGGCCGTCTGCCATCAGGTACGCCGGCCTCTCGGAGGCGGTCAGGGACATCGGTGTCTCCTACGACGACGCAGGCGACCTGCCGGTTCCACAGCCGGAGGGGCGGGACCCAAACGCCGAGCGGCCCGACGAGGGCAGCGCGAAGTACCTCAAGGAGACCCGGTGGGTCTGCCGGCGGGTCGAGAGCGCCGTCGCCGACGCCCTCGATGACGGCGAGACGCCGCTGGTCCTCGGCGGCGACCACTCCATCGCCATCGGGAGCGTCGGCGGCGCCAGCCGGGACCGCGAGGTGGGCGTCCTCTGGTTGGACGCCCACGGCGACTTCAACACCCCTGAGACCACCCCGAGCGGCAACGTCCACGGGATGCCGGTTGCGGCCGTCCTCGGCCGCGGGGTCTTCGGGGACATGAACTGGGCCCGGGCCGACGTCGAGGCCCACGACGTCTCGATGGTCGGCCTCCGGAGCGTCGACGGCCAGGAGCGGGCCGCCCTCAGGGACAGCGACGTCGATGCCTACACGATGAGCGACATCGACACCCGTGGCATCGTGCCGGTGGTCGAGGACGCGCTCGATTCGGCGCTCCACGGCGTCGACGCGCTGCACGTCAGCCTCGACATGGACCTGCTGGACCCCGACGAGGCGCCCGGGGTCGGGACACCCGTGACCGGCGGCGTGACCTACCGCGAGGCCCACGCGACGATGGAGCTCATCGCCGACACCGACGCGCTGTGCTCGATGGAGGTCGTCGAGGTCAACCCTATCCTCGACTCCCACAACCGAACCGCGGACCTCGCCGTCGAGCTCGTCTCCAGCGCCCTGGGCGAGAAGATACTGTAGCGGTGTCCTGACAGACAACATATACTTCACTCCGCGCCGATTACCGTGCCATCGTGACCGACCGGCAGAACGCGGGCGGTCCGGGCGCCTGGACGGCCGTCACGATACTGCTCGTCGCCTCCCTCGGCGGCGCCGTCGTTCTGGCCGAGGGGCCGTTACGGAGCAACCCGCTCGAGGAGCCCCCGGAACCGCGGACCGTCACCCCCGTCGAGAACGGGACGGAACTGTGGCCCTACACGTCGCGGCGACCGGCCCCGGACGCCCGGACCCTCGGCATCAATCTCGTCGTCGTGGGCGACACCGACGAGACGCGTCGCGCGATGGTCGCCCGGTCGGAACTCGAGTGGAACGGCAGCACCGACGGGACGGCCCCCGGCGACGACGCCTCCGCTCCGGAGCGGCGGGCCGAACAGCTCGAGGACGATGTCGACTGGGGTGGCGCCCGCGGTGCGGCCCGGTACACCCGGGTGACCGTCGACGGCGAGGAGCGCTGGCTTCGGGAGTCCTACCAGCTCCACGCCGGCACGTACCTCGGCCAGCGGCTCCACGTCCGCGCCTACGAGGACCCGAACGGCGAGTGGACCGCGATGCAGGCCCACACCGAACACCGAGACTGGTTCCGGCTCCGGCACGCGGTGACCGGCATCTCGGAGGCGCGGGTCGAGGTCGAGCGCGACTTCACGGACGAGCCGTTCGTCGGCGACGTCTCGCGGCAGTTCTACGACAACCCGACGGCCGACGGCGACGGCTGGGTGACGACCATTCGGCTCGCGCTCCTGGTCGTTCCGTTCGCCGGGCTGGGGGCCGTCGGCCGCGTCCAGGAGGCCGTTCGGCTCGTTTCGCGGGTCGCGGTCGGACACCACCGGGAGGTGGCGCTCGGTGCGGTGCTGTTCGGCATCTACCTCGGCGGCCGACTCGCGGGTATCGGCCTCGAGGCGATCGCCGGCGATATCTCGCCGAAGCTCATCGCCGCGCCGCTGTACCTGGTGCTGGCGGCCGGCCT
>PXQM01000039.1 GCA_003021325.1 Halobacteriales archaeon QH_10_70_21 | reverse complement strand
GGACACCAACGACTTCGCGGCCGCCCTCTCCGACGCGCTGGGGGTGAGCCGCGAGCGGGTCTCCTGGGCCGGCACCAAGGACAAACACGCCGTCACGACGCAGCTGTTTTCCGTTCGTTCCGACCGGACCGACCTGCCGGCCGTCGGCGACGCCGACGTCGAGGTGCTCGGGCGGGCCGGCCGGCCGGTCCTGTTCGGCGACCTCGCCGGCAACGAGTTCGAGGTCGTCGTCCGGGACCCCGAGCGTCCGGAGAACGCCGACGATGTCGCCGAGGAGCTACGTGCATTCGCAGCCGACAGAGGAGGCCGCGCCGAGACGGTCGCCGTCCCGAACTACTTCGGCCAGCAGCGGTTCGGCTCCAAGCGGCCCATCACCCACCGGGTCGGTCTCGACGTCGTCCGCGGCGACTGGGAGTCGGCGGCGGTGCGGTACGTCTGTGAGACGGGCGAGCGCGAGCCGGACCGGACGCGCCAGGCCCGTACGGCCGTCGACGAGGACCGCGACTGGGCGGCGGCGCTCGAGCGGCTGCCCGGCCACCTGCGCTACGAGCGGGCCATCGCCGGCCGGCTCGCGGAGGGCGCCGCCGGACCAGAGGACTACCGGGCGGCGCTGGAACGGCTCCCGACGAACCTCCAGCGCATGCTCGTCAACGCCGCCCAGTCGTACGCCTTCAACCGGATGTGTTCCGAGCGGCTCCGTCGCGGGTCGTGACGGTCCGCTCGGCGACCACCTCGTCCTCGAGGAGGCTCGAGACCGTCGCCCGCCACTGCGACCGGGGGCGGGCGTTCGTCACCGCGCCGCTGGTCGGGACCGACACCCAGTTCGGCGCCGGCGAACCGGCCGACATCGCACAGGGCGTCCTCGAGGACCTCGGCGTCGGGCCGGCGGAGTTCGGGTTGCCCGGCGAGTTCGGCTCCACCGGGACCCGGCGGGCCGTCAGGGTGACGACGCAACTGACCGTCGGGCGTGACCCGCTGACGCTCGCCTTCTCGCTCCCGAAGGGAAGCTACGCGACCGTCCTCGCCCGGGAGTTCTGCAAGGTCGACCCCGACGAGCTGTCCTGAGCGGGGTCCGTTCGTCGACCCCCGTCACCCCCTGGTTCGACTACCTGCTGGCGAGTCCCGGGGAGATGCGCGAGCTGGTCGCCGAGGCGCCCTGGACGCTGGAGGCGGTCGTCGGCGAGGACGGCGGCTACGTCGGCGTCCTCGAGCTCTAACCGCCCGACTTATCCGGCGCAGACACCTGTGCTCCGGTATGGAGTGTCGGTGCTGCGGGACGTCGCTGGAACGACCGGGCGATTACTGCCTGGTCTGCCGCAGCGCGAACGCCGACACCGTCGTGGTCGACTGCGAGCGCGAGCGGGCGACGGTCTCGAGCCTCCTCGAGGACGAGGTGGTCGCCGAGCGGACCGTCACGACCGCCGAGGAGGACGACGAGCGGTGGGCACCGGCGGAGCTGCGCAACTACGCAGGGCGCATCGCCGACGAGGTCCGCCGCAAGCGCCCAGAGGAGGTGTACGCCGCCGGCGACCGCGAGGTGCTGGCGGCGGTCCGGGCGGACCTCCACTACGCCTTCTACCGGGTCCGCGACGAGGACCCACTCGAGGCCGTCCGGGAGCGGCGCGGCGAGCCGGCCCTCGAGGTGGTCGAGGCCTCCGTCGCCGAGAAGCTCGGCGGCAGCCACTCGACGCTCATCGGCGGCCGCGACGGCCAGGCGGCCCTGGAGACGGTCGCCGACCACCCGCACGTCAAGAAGATCGTCCCGGGGCCCATCGACGCCGGCGGCTCCGGCTCCCGGACGGGCGTCCGCGCGAAGGCGACGCGGGCCGACGACACCGGCAACGTCCGGCTGCTCATCCGCGACGGCTCCAGTGTCCAAGAGAACCGCGTCGTCACGACGGCCGGCGACCGGAAGCTCGGCGAGCACGTCCGGGCGGACCTCAACGACGCCCTGACGGAGGCGGGCTTCCGGGATTAGTCCGGCGCGGCCTCGCTCTGGACCAGCCACCCGCCGTCGACCCCGCAGGCCTCCCTGACCTCGAACTCGACGGTCGTGTCGCCGTCGAGCCGGGGACCCCCCTCGACCCGCTCGACGCGGAGCGGGACGTCGAGCGTGTCGCCACAGCAGCCGACGCCGACGAACTCCTCCCAGACCTCGCCGGGGTCCGCGCGGTCGCGGGTCTTCCGGATGAACGCCCGGAACGACTGTTTCTCGACCTGCATCCGGCCCCAGTCGCTGAGGTCTGCGGGGTACGACACCACGAGCCGGGTGGCGGCGTCGGTCGACGTCGCGGTCGGTGTCATGGACGACGCTCCGGCGCCGAGCGGCAAATGCGTGTCGCCGCCGCGGGGCAAAACGAGAGGTTTATCCGTTCGCTGGAAGGAGGTTAATCCACTATGGCCAAACGAGGTTCGACCGGCAGCGCCGGGCGGTTCGGGGCCCGATACGGCCGGGTTGCTCGCCGCCGCGTCGCCGAAATCGAGGAGGACACCGAGAACGCCCAGGTCGACGGCGACGACGTGACGCGCGTCGGCACCGGCATCTGGGTCAACGAGGAGACCGGCGAGAAGTTCACCGGCGGCGCCTACCGCCCGCAGACGCCCTCGGGCAAGACCGTCACCCGGTCCATCCGCGCCGCGCTCGGCGAGGACGAGTCCTGACGATGAGCTACAAGTGCTCCCGCTGCAAGCGCGACGTCGAGCTCGACGAGTACGGCGGCGTCCGCTGTCCGTACTGTGGGCACCGCGTCCTGCTGAAGGAGCGGAGCCGCGACGTCAAGGAAGTCGACGTCGAGTAACGCCTCTTCTCCCCGCGCCCGACGTATGTCACCCGGACCGGACGCCCCCCACGGGGCCGAGTTGACGTTCCGCTACGACGACAGCACCGCGGCCGCGCTGGTCGCCGACGCCGTCGGCCAGGAGGTCGACGAAATCGCGGGCGACCGGACGACGGCGACCGTCACGCGGGACGGCCCCGAGGTCCGCGTCGACATCGAGGCCGACGACCTCGTGGCGCTGCGCGCCGGCCTGAACACCTGGGGAACGCTCGCCGAGGTGGCCGAGCGAGCGGTCGAGGCCGGTCGACCCCGCGAGCAGTAGGGGCCGACCGCCCGCTCCGTTCGGACGGTACGAACAGCGGCCCTCCGCCCGGTCGGGTCTCGAGCACAGAGGCCGGACGTTCGCCGACGCAAGACGCACGGCGGCTCGATGCCACCCCGTCGAACGACGTCGCTACCACTGCGTGGCCCAGGAGTTCCGGAGTGCTTCGGGCGTCGGCGGAATCGGTCCGCGTCGCCACCGGCTCAGTAGTGGTCAGTCGCGTCCTCCTGGACTCCCGGCCGATGGTGATGTTGACGGCCGAGTCGGCGTTGGAGTTGCCCTCGTGGTAGAACGAGAAGTCGATGTCGGAGGCGTTGTCGTTGTTCTTGATCATGAACCGGGTTGCGGTCGAGGCCTCCTGCGTGTAGTCCCCGCTGTCGGAGGGCCAGGCGAACTCCTTGCGGGAGTTGTCCGTGGTGGCGTCGCCGTCCGCGATGAGAGCGTCCCCGATTTCGGCGGCGGTCATCGCGCAGTTGAACTCGTCGTTGATTTCCGAGACGGTTGGCTTCAAGGCGGTGAACGCCACGTCTCCCCAGCCCGAGCCGTTGTCGGAGTCGTCCGACGGGGCCGGGTGCGCGCCGACATCGTCGTCCCGCCTGTTCGCCGAGATGAACGACGAGTCGGGCAGGTGGTTGTCGATGGTGACCTTGTTCCGGTAGACGTCGTCGGCCTTCCGGTATCCCTCGTCGTCGTACATGTTCTTCCGGTAGGTCGTGAACGAGCTCGCCGCGTCGAAGTAGTGCTCGTACTCCGCCTCCGGACTCTTCTGGACGTCGAGGTACATGAGACTCGACGCGAGAACCCCACGGTACTTGCAACAGCCACCGTGTTCGGTCCGGTCGTCGACCACCGCCCTGTAGTCGCTCTTCTTCCGGATGTACTCGTCCGACGAGAGTTCGTTGTACGAACTCCCGCCGCAGCCGGAGTCGGGACAGGTGTGTTTCGCCCCTGCGGACCCGACGAGCGTCAACGCGGCACCGGTACTGAGAGCCATGCCCGTGGTCTTCAGAGCCGTCCGTCGATCGATGGTGTCGTCGAATGGATCGGTTATGCCGATACGTATCGAATCTAATCGAGTAATTAAAAATTTCTGTATCTGGAATAACAAAGCCCATCTTCGAGCAGTGGGGGTGTGAGCCGCAACCTGTACCGGAATCCACAGCTGTGGGTGCAAGGGCTTCGAGACCCGCCAGCGACGCTCGTCGAGCTGAGCCGACTCTACCACCAGCGACGCTCCGGCCCGAGGTACAATCGCGACGGAATCGACGTCTTCGAGGAGGACTGGGACAACCTCATCATCCTCGACGCCTGCCGGTTCGATTACTACGCCGAGACGAGCGAGCTCGACGGACCGCTCGAACGTCGGACGTCCAGGGGGAGCGCCAGCGACGAGTTCATCAGGGGGAACTTCGGGAACCGGGAGCTCCACGACGTCGTGTACGTCACCGGTGGCTCCTGCAGCTGTACGACGACATCGGCTGTGAGCTCCACGGCTACCGCGACGTCGAGCGGGACGTCACCGTCGAGCGCGCCAGCGACGTCGACGACGTGGGCTGCGTTCCGCGCCCGGAGACCGCACTGGAGACGGCGATCGAGGCCGCCGAGGAGTTCCCGCGGAAGCGTCTCGTCGTCCATCTCATGCAGCCACACGAGCCGTACCTGGGTCCGGAGCGGGACCAGTTCAGGTACGACGGCGGGCTCAGGTCGACGATGGCGGCCAGTCCCGCCGACGACGAGACCCTCCGGAAGGCCTACCGGGACACCCTCGAGATCGCGCTCGAGGCCCTGGAGTCCCGGCTCGACGCCTTCGACGGACGGACGGTCATCACGGCCGACCACGGCGAGGTGCTCGGCGAACGACTGGCCCCCATCCCGGTCCGGTGGTACGGACACCCGGGTGGGATCTACGTCCCGGAGCTCGTCGAGGTCCCCTGGCACGTCGTGTCGGCGGGCCCGAGGCGCCACACGACCGCCGACCCCCCGTCGGAGTGGCCGATGCCGACGACGAGAACGTGACAGAGTCGCTTCGCGCGCTCGGATACCTCCAGTGACGACGGCTCCGACGACCCGACTCCGGCACCGACATGTCCGCACGGGGACGACCGGGAGCGCACGTATTCACGAACGGAAAACGCTCGCCGGTTTATAACCCTCTGCAGGTCGTATCCGGGGGTATGGGAGAGCGATGTAGCAACTGCGGTTCGGCGGACGCCGACGCGTACGACCTGCTGCTCCGCGGCGACGAGCCGACGGAGGCGTACCTCTGTGACCCGTGTCGCGAGGCGCTGAAGGACGCTCTAGAGACCGCCTGATACTGCCGGACGTACTTTCGTCAGTATCCGGAGGGTCCGGATTCCCAGCAGCGAGCGGCTTTGCACCGGACCGCCGTTCTCGTAGTTACGTCCGGCAGTGCGAGCAGACGGGCCGCGAGCACACCGCTTGGGGGCGACCGGTCGGACGACTATCCGTTTTTTGCGGGTCGCAGCGGTCAGTACCGTCCCCCGCGTCAGCGACGTGTTCACCGCGCGGGCACGCCCGTCGTCCCGGGGCGCGACCCCGCTGGGCCGCCGGCTCGAAGATGGCGGCCTACCCGTCGTGATCGGGGAAAGCGATGATGTTGTCGCCGTTCACGAAGCCGACGCGGTAGTGCTGGCCGTCCCGGACGAGGTAGACGACGAGTTCCTCGCCGTCCTCGCTGCGGGCCTCGACGCGCTCCCGGAGCGAGTCCCAGGCCGGCGGCGTCTCGTCGGTGTCGGCGACGTACTCGCCGTCCTCGAGCGCCGTGTCGACGAGCGACTGCTCCCCGTCGGAGAGCGACGCGTACTCGATGGGGTCGACGTCGGCCTCGTTTTCCGGGGCGTCGACCGCCTCGAACCAGAGACGGGCCGGCTGTGTCTCGGTTCCCTCCGGGGACCCGTCGAGCGGGCCGGCACAGCCGGCGACCGCCGCCGACGCGAGGAGGCCGATTCCCTCGAGGACGCGACGACGCGTC
>PXQM01000038.1:6031-11472 GCA_003021325.1 Halobacteriales archaeon QH_10_70_21 | reverse complement strand
CTGTAAATAACCGTACTACTTATACTCATTTTGTCCCGTGTATATTTTAATCGTCTCCTAAGCTTATATCATATAAATATTATTTGATCACACGCAGTCAACAAATCTGAGAAAATTGTACATTATCAGTTTATAAACAGTATTTACATGATTCTGCTCTCTCCAAGAGCACCGCCCAATAACCCACCTGAAGACCGACCGGGTCCGGTATCGGAAGTACCAGGAATGTTGTTAGAAGATTGAATTTCCGAATCAGATTGGTCTGAGTCGGTAATCACATCGCCCCCATCCGTTGTACCCCCAGCAGGGTCATCTCTCGTGTCGCACGTAGAGAGGTCCGTCCCGTCACAGACTTCGCTGGTTTCGCTGTCCACCAGGTCTTCGCCGCCACCTTGCTCGTCGTACTCGATACAGACGTAGTCGGTGCCGACAGCCGCGGCCTGCGTGCAGGTCCGGTCGTTATCAGTACCGCCGGACCCCAAGTCGTCGCGCTCGGTGCCGCCGGTCGAGTCAGAATCGTTGTCTCTCGACGGCGACTCCGGCTTCACGACGAGCACGTCTCGCGCGGTCCGGTTCTCGGAATCGTTCACGACGACCTCGAGACGGTACGGTCCCGAGTCGGGGAAGCGAAACGTGCGTTCGCTGTGGTCCGAACGCCCAGCCATCGCGTCGTTGCCGACGGTACGGCCGTCGATTTGCCAGGTCAGGTCCTTGAGGGTCGTGTTCCTGGAGGTTGCGGTAGCATTGTACGTGGCGGCCTCCCCGGCCGGTGGCTCCGTCGGTCCGTCGAGGGCCACCGCCGGCCCGGCATTCTCGACGTAGACGTAAAGGGTGTCCTCGTCCGAACGGCCCTCGGTGTCTGTGGCGGTGACCGTCACGTCGTATCTGCCGGTCCGACCGGGGCTGAACTGTGTTCGCGGGCAGTCCTCACAGTCGGGCCGGATCGCGCGCCCACCAGGCGTCTCTATCGACCATTCGTAGCCGTCGATGGTACCGTTGGGGTGCGAGGACCCGGTGGCGTCGAGCTGGACGGTCGTATCGACCGTGACCTCCTGGTCGAGGCCGGCGTCAGCCAGCGGTCCCGACTCGGCAGCCACGACTCCCGACGTGCCGACGACGAGGACAAGCACCGCGAGCGCAAGGCCGTATCGTTTCATCTATTCTAAGACGAATTAATGCTGCTATCGGATATAAAATTTCGGCAGATTCATGTACTAGAATCCTCAAAACGGTTTCTGAGTTGGCCACGACGGGTGATTGAAAATACGGCTGGCGCCCCGGCCGCGCGGTCGTTCGTCATGCCGGACGTAACGGCGTGAATCGTGGACCCGTCTGGAATCGATCGCTACCGGAGTATTGGACCTGCAACGATTCATACGGACTGCTGTGGTCTTTTACCGGTCATCACGAATCCACCACCGGTGATGACCGGTAAATCGGTCCGACGATTCGTATCAGACGTTCACGAAGCCACGTCCGGCAGTATCAGGAGACGGTCCGTTCGAGCGGCCCGAGGTCCTCGAGCGCCCACCGGACGATGCGGGCCTCGACGAGGTCGCGGGTTTCGACGTTGTCGTCGCCGGCATCGTACCGTTTGAGCACGGACTCGGCGGCCTCGCGCATCTCGGCCTCGAGCGGGGCCTGATCGGGCTCCTCGCGGGTCGCGTTCAGCAGCGCCTCGAAGTCCTCCCGAAGCACGAACGACGCCCGGGCGGCGTTACAGCGGGACAGCGGGCTCATGCCTGTCTCGAGGACGAGCTTCCGGACGGTCTCCCAGTCGTCGGCACAGAAGTACAGCGACACCTCGCCCTCGATGTCCCGCCACGCGATGGGGCCGGCGTGTTTCATGAGCTGGACGGCCCGTGGCGGGATGTCGACCCGGTGGTCGGTCTCGGGTCGGCCGCAGAGACAGCAGGGCTTCTCGGTGCGACCGGTGTACATGTCCGTGGTTAGGATTCGCGGGGGCTTGGGTGTGCAGACACCGGGGAATCCTGTCGGTTCTGGCGTGTCAGGTGTTGGCGATGGTGGGGATACCCGAACGTTTTATCGGCCGCCTCACGGAAGCGAACGCATGGACACGGCCGAGCGGACCGACCTGGTGACCCGGTACACGGAGGAGGTCGTCACCGAAGCCGAGATCGAGGCGCTGTTCGAGGAGCGGGAGTCCCCGACCGCGTACATCGGCTACGCACCGACCGGCGAGATGCACATCGGTCACTTCACGACCATCCGGAAGCTCGCCGACTTCATCGAGGCCGGCCTCGAGGTGACCGTCCTCGTCGCGGATCTGCACGCCCACCTCGACGACGCGAAGAGCCCCTTCGAACTGCTCGACGCCCGCTCGGCGTACTACCAGGCCGCCATTGAAGCGATGATCGAGGCCGCCGGCGCCGACCCCGATGGAGTCTCCTTCGTCCGCGGGACGGAGTACCAGCTCGAGGAGCCGTACACGCTCGACCTCTACCGGATGCTGGCGGAGACGACGCTCTCGCGCGCCAAGCGGGCCGGCAGCGAGGTAGTCCGCCAGTCGGAGAACCCGAAGCTGGGCGGGCTCGTCTATACGCTGATGCAGTCGCTGGACGTGGCGGCACTGGAGGCGGACATCGCCTACGGCGGCATCGACCAGCGCGGCATCTACATGCTTGCCCGCGAGCAGTTGCCCGAGGAGGGCTACGAGAAGCCCGCCTGCGTTTTCGCGCCCCTGCTGTCGGGGCTCTCGGGCGGGAAAATGTCCGCCTCCGAGTCGGCGTCGAAGATCAACCTCACCGACGACGACGAGACGGTCGCCGAGAAGATCGAGGGTGCCTACTGTCCCGCGGGAGAGGTCGAGGACAACGGCGTCCTCGAGTATCTCCGATTCCTGGTCTTCCCGGTCTTTGCCGAGCGCGGCGAGGAGTTCCTCGTCGAACGCCCGGAGGAGTACGGCGGCGACCTCGTCTACGACGATTACGACGACCTCGAGTCGGACTTCGTCTCCGGCGAACTCCATCCGGCGGACCTCAAGCCTGCGGCCGGAGACGCCGTGGCGGCGGTCATCGACCCCGTGCGCGAGCGGCTCCTCGAGGTGCCGGAACTGCTGGCGGACGCCTACCCCGACAGGTACGCCTGACCGGGCCGCCGGCCCGTCCGGAGGTGTGGCGTGGGTCGGCTCAGTCGTACTGCGGCCGCACGGGTTCGGACACGACGACCAGCTTCGCCTCGTCGCTGGACTCCGGACACTCGGAGGCCGTCTCGACGGGAATCGTCTCGCGGCCCTCGAACGCCGCTCGCCGGGTCCCGTTGTCGTGGTAGAAGAGAGCCCCCGGAACGACCAGGTCGTAGCCCCGCGACTCGCCGCCGCCGAGGAGCAGCGACCCGGCCCGTGGCTCGTACTCCAGCGGCACCGGCCGGAACTCGGTCCCGTAGAGACAGGCACCGTACCGCTCGACCTCGGCCTCGCGCGGCAGGACGAACTCGTTTTCGATTGTGACGGTGCCGACCGTGACGCGTTCGCGGTCCGCCGGTATCTCTATCGACTCCTGGAACTCCGCAGTGGTCGTCGGCTGGGCGCCGACCAGGTCGACGCCCACGACCCCGAGGGTCACGACCAGTACGGCGACGACGACGAGCCCTGCCTGCCGCCGATTGAGCGTCAGCCGCCCCTGCTGTGCGAGGTATCCCAGTCCGATGAACAGTCCCGAGGACGCGGCGAGCAGCAGGAACGTCCCGCCGTCGCCGACGTCGAAGCGCGAGAGGGCGTAGCCGACGAACACCAGATAGCAGCCGGCGGCCAGCGCGTACGCGACGATGTCCACCGTCTCGACGTCGAGCCCCACGCCGACCGTGAGAAAACAGAGGAATCCACCGAACAGGACGAGGGCCGTCGTGACCGGAGAGACCTGGTCGAAGAGCTGGAACCCGAAGTACGCCGTCGCGGCGATGCCGAGGAGGACGCCGACGGCGTAGAGGACGGTCTCCCTGTCGAGGCCGAGAACCATGGCGAACGTCCTGCCTGTGCTCACAAGTGTCTTTGGCCCGACCATCGCAACGCAGGCTGCGAGACGGAACGAAGCGAGGAGCCAATCACCGAGCTGACTGGCGGCTTTCGGCCGTTGGCTCCGTGTTACAGCGTCTCCGGGTGCCGACTTCGGCTCGTGTTCGGCGCCGGGTCGAGAGCAGTACCGACCGGTCCTCTCGCTCGACCTGAACGAACGTCCAGTTACGTCGCGAAAGGGGTCGAAACATCGTCTGGCCGCGTCTGAAACGTCGAAAAACGAAGGGGTACTTCTATTACGGATGACCGCTCAGTTGGGAGTATGACCCACACCTGCAGGAACTGCAAGCGGACGTTCTCGAGCGAACTCCAGTACGAGCTCCACCGCGACACATGCTCCGCGGAGGCGCTCATCTGCGAGCAGTGCGGCGAGCAGTTCTCGGAACGACAGGCGACGAAGGACGGCTGGCACTACGTATGCCCCAACGAGGACTGCGAGGGGTCCGGCCTCGAGGACGACCTCCACCCGGTACGCGACTTCAGCGTTGCGCCGGACGCGACGTAACGGCGTCACGACGACGACCGGCCGAGCGCGGTCCACAGGTCACGCCTCGGCCAGCCGTCGGATGTTTCTGCAGGCGCGCCGACAAACCGGCGCGTAGCCGCCGGCCGCCAGCGGTATCTCGAACTCCACGCGACACCCCGCTCCGGTCGGGGCGACGTGGTGACCCGTCGCCGGCAGCCGCGCGACGGCCCAGTGCCACCGCCGCCCCGCCTCGTCGAACCGACTGATTTCGAACGGTACCCTGACGCCGAGTGGCCGGACCTCGACCCGACCGGCCGTCCCTGCCTCGATGCGACGGGTCGGCGATTCGACGGCCGCGACCGTCGGCCCCCACTCGGGCCACCGCTCGGTATCGACGAGCAGGTCCCAGACCCTGTCGGCGGGCGCGTCGACCCCGGCGGCGACGACCCAGCGGCGACCGGCCGGCGTCCGGCGAAGCTCCATACGACTCGATACGGCGCCCGGGTTTTTGTCGTCCCCGCCCCACCCGGCGACCGTGATAGACGTTCGTGACCTCCGGAAGGAGTACGGCGGCTTCGTGGCCGTCGATGGCGTCTCCTTTGGCGCGGACTCCGGAGAGGTCTTCGGCATCGTGGGGCCGAACGGCGCCGGCAAGACGACGACGCTGAAGACGCTGGCTGGCCTCGTCGAACCGACCGATGGCACCGTGGAGGTCGACGGCGCGCCGGCCGACGCCCGCGGGACGCGCCGCCGACTGGGCTTTCTCCCCGAGGAGTCGCCGCTCTACGAGGAGATGACGGCGCTGTCGTACCTCCGGTTCTTCGCCGACCTCTACGATGTCCCCCGCGAGGTGGCCGACACCCGCATTCACGACGCGCTCGACCGGCTCGAGCTCGCACACCGCGAGCGCCCGATCGGCGACATGTCCAAGGGGATGACCCG
>PXQM01000038.1:0-5991 GCA_003021325.1 Halobacteriales archaeon QH_10_70_21 | reverse complement strand
CTGCGCACAACCTCTACCACGTCGAGGAGGTCTGCGACCGCGTCGCCATCATGAACGAGGGACGCGTCGTCGCGAAGGGCCCACTCGAGACCCTTCGCGAGGAGTACGGCCGCACCGAGTACCACGTCTTCACGACGGTCGAGGTGCCCGACGCGGTCGCGGCGAACGGCCACTACCGCCGTGTCGTCGACGGCATGGAGGCGGTGCGCCGCATCGAGGCCACCGCCGAGGCACGCGGCGGCGAGGTGGCGGACATCCGGACGGTCGAACCGAGCCTCGAACGCCTCTTCCTCGACCTCGCTGAGTCCGAGGACGACCCCCGTACGGAGGCCTGATGCGGCCGCGGACGCTCCTGCGAATCGCCCGCTGGGAGACGACCAAGGGCGTTGGCGGCTTCGACCGCGGGGTCGCCGCCGTCGTCCTGGCGGCCGCCGCCTTCGTCGTCAGCGTCGCCGTCGTCGGTCTGGCCGGCGGTGTCGCCCTCGAGGACGGTATCTACCGGGTCGGCGTCGACGACGACAGCCCGTTCCACGACGCCGTCGACGAGGAACCCGCCCTGGCGGCGCTGGACCCCGACCCCGGGGTCATCGCGGACGGCCGACTCGGGGCGGACGAGGGCTACGACCTATACGTCGAGAACGCCTCGGACACGACGCGCATCTACCTCGCCAGGCGGAACGGCGAGCCGACCGACAAGAGCCGCGCCGCCGCGGCCACCTTCCGGGACGCCGTCGAGCGCTACAACGAACGCCGGATGCGCGAGGAGGACAACGGGACCGCGGCCTTCCCGGTCGTGGTCACTCTCGAGTTCGTCGAGCGCGACGCCGCCACCCCATCCGGCGACGGCGACGACGGCGGCACGAACGATGGCACGGGCGAGGGGACGAGCGACGGCGGCGGGGAGACCGGCGACGACGGTGACGGCGGCGCACTCCCGTCCGGCGGGGGGTCCGGCGACGACGGCCGGGTCGGCGCGCCCTCGCTCGGCGCCTTCGACCTCTTCGGGACGGCCGGCACGGCCGGGTCGCCGTCCGACATCGCGCCCCCGTTCCCTTTCCAGTCGCTCGTGCTGGCGTTCGTTTTCGTGCTGCCGCTGAACTTCGTCATCCAGGCGTACGGCAGTTCGATGCTCTCCGAGCGGCTCGACCGCCGCGGCGAGCTGTTGCTCGTCGCGCCCGTCAGCCCCGCCGAGATCGTCGCCGGGAAGACGCTCCCCTATTTCGCCGCCTCGCTCGGCGTCGCGGTGACCATCGGGGCGGGACTGCGACTCCTCGGGGGCGGGGCCGGGCCGCTGTCGGTGCTCGCGGTCGTCCCGCTCGCGCTGCTCTTCCTCGGCGCCACCTTCCTCGGCGCGATGTTCGCCCGCTCGTTCAAGGAGCTCACCTTCGTCTCGGTGTCAATCAGCACCTTCCTGACCACCTACGCCTTCGTCCCCGCCATCTTCACCGAGACGAGTCCGGTGGCGTTCGTCTCGCCGCTCACCGTCGTGGTCCGGGACCTGACCGGCGCGGGCGTCACCGGTCTACCGCGAGGAGGACCTCTTCACCCAGCGCCCGGTCCATCTCAAGGCCCTGGACGCGCTGGCCGGCCGGCTCTGCCGCCCCCGGAGCCTCGCGCTCGTGGTCGCCCTGCTGGTCCCGTTCGTCTTCGTCGCCGAGCTGCTCGTGGTGGCGCTGCTCTTCGCACTCCCGGTCGCGCTCTCGGTCCCGCTCGTCTTCGGTGCTATCGCCGTCATCGAGGAGCTTGCGAAGGGGCTGCCCGTCTACGCGGGGTTCGTCCACGGCCGCTACGAGCGGACGCTCGGGGTCGCCGCAGCGGCCGGCGGCGCCGCTGGCCTCGGCTTCTTCCTCGCAGAGAAGCTCTCCCTGGTCGTCCAGGTGGTCGGGCTGCCGGACGTGGCCGTCGCCGACGCCGCCTTCCAGACCGGTCTCGGCGGCGGCAGCCCGGCCGTCATCGCCGCGCTCGCGGTCGCGCCGCTGCTGCTGCACGTCGTGACGGCGACCGTCTCGGCCGTCGGCGCGAGCCGGGGGCGCCGGGGCTTCCTCGCCGGGCTCTGCGTCGCCGTCCTGCTGCACCTCCTCTACAACCTCGCGGTGGTGAGCCGCCTTGTCTAGGGCCGCCATCGCCCGCCGCGAGCTGGGGTCGCTCTCCCGGGAGAAGACTATCGTCCTCGCGGTCCTCATCCAGCTGGTCATCGCGGGGTTCTCCTCGTTCCTGGTCGTCGGGCTCACGTCGCTGTACGACCCCGACGCGGCGGGCGAGCGCATCGAGGTCGCGGCCACCGGCGGTGCGGCCGACGAGCTCGCCGCCGCCTCGACCGAGGTCGAGGGAATCGAGGTGGAGCGCTACGACG
The DNA here is from genome assembly GCA_003021325.1 of Halobacteriales archaeon QH_10_70_21. The sequence continues at coordinate 3,638 of PXQM01000038.1, read as the reverse complement.
ACCGAGAGGCCGCACGGCTCGCGTTCCGGCGGAACCGCGTCGGGGTTGTGGTCCACGCGGAGTCGAACGACGGCCGGATTTCGGTTTCGGGGACGGTTCCACGGTCCAGCCTCCGGAAGACGCTCATCGTCGTCCAGTTGCGCGCGGTTCTGGAGGAACTCGAGCGCGACGAGCGCAACGCCCGCAGTGACTACCTCTCGTTCGAGCCGCTCCCCGTCCCCCCCTCCATCGACTCCAGTCCCTACTTCGGGTTCTCCTACACTGTCCTCCTCCCGCTGCTGGTCTTCCTGCCGGTGTTCACAAGCGGCGCCGTCGTCGTCGACTCGCTGACCGAGGAGGTCGAGCGCGGCACCCTGGAGCTGCTCCGGGTCGCCCCCGTCTCGTTCGTCGGTATCGTCGACGGCAAGGCCGGCCTGCTGGCCAGCCTCGCGCCGCTGCAGGTCCTGCTGTGGGTGCTGCTGCTCGCGCGGCTCTTGCGCTCGTCATCCCGACCCGCCAGCGGGCGCAGTTGACCTACTCGCTCGGCGCGCTGGCGGCCTTCGCCGCCGCGACCGCGCTCCCGGAGGCCCCGTCGACCACCGTCGCCCGCCTCGCCATCGGAAGCGCGCTCGCGACGACCTATCTCCACGTCGCGGGGTACGTCGCAGTCGCCGTGCTCGCCGCGCTCGCGGTCCGGGGTTACGCCGCCGGCATCTCCCCGGAGCGGTTCGCTTGACCAGGGAGTACAGCCGGCGCCACGCCAGGACCGACACGGCGACGAGCGACGCGACGACCAGCAGTCGCGTCAGGCCGGTTGGCAGGCCGCCGCCATCGCTACCGGCAGCCACGGCGCCGCCGGAGCCCCGCCGGCAGTCGTGGCTGCCCCGCTGGATTCACTGCCGGCAGTTCCGGCGTCGTCGTCGCTGTCGGAGCCGGCCCCTCCCTCGGCGAGCAGTCCCTTCGGCGACCCGAACTCCGGTGTCACGACGCCCGCGTACGCCTCACCCTCGAGGCTGCCCACGACGAGATAGCGACCGTTCTCGAGGGTCGTGACGGCGTAGGGCGAGGCCGCGAGGTCGACGGTTTCCCCGGGCTCGGCGGCCTCGAACCTGACGAGGCGACCGTTCCTGTCTCGCGGAACCGCGGCGACGCCCCCGGAAGGACCCGCAGTGACGGCCGTCGCACCGCCGGCCGCGTCGCCGCGGTATGACTGGGCACTCTCGCGCGTCCCGTCGTCCCGGTAGACGGCGACCGTGGCCCGGTCGTTCGAGCCCTCGCTGGACGATGCCGTGCCGGCGACGTGGATAGTGTCGTTGTGAACGGCCGCGCCGGTGAACGTGTCGGCGCCCTCCACGCTGCGGGTCTCGCGCCACTCGATGCCACCGGTGGCTTCGATTCGAAGCAGCAGCCGGTTTGGGTCCGTGCCGTCGGTCGCCGCACCGGCGAGGACGTAGCCGTTTCCCAGGCGCGCGGCCGCCTCGATTCGGTCGTCCCCGTAGCGCTCGGACCATATCTCGGCACCGCCGGGCGTGATGACCGTCGCCCGCTCGCCGCCGACCAGGAGTGCACCGCCGTCCGGGACCCGGACCGCGTCGTCGATTCGGCCCGGGCCGTAGGTATCGCGCCACGCCAGCCGGCCATCTGCGGTCAGGGCGGCCACGAACCGCCGCGGGCCATCCTCGGGGGTGCGTTGGGTGCCGGCGACGAGGTATCCGCCGTCGTCGAGTTCGCCGCCGCCGAGAGCGTGGCGCCACCGTGGCCCTGCAGCGACCGGACCCACTCGACGCCGTCGGCGTCGTCGACCTTCGTCGCGAGGGCGTTGTCGCCGCCGTCCCCGGGGCCGGACTGTCCGACGAGCAGGTAGCCCCCCGTTTCGGCAGCCACCCCACCGAGGGACGTTCCGTTCTCCGGTCCGGGGATGTAGGTCCCGGTCCACGTGCCGTGCTGGTTCCCCTGTACCGACGGGTCGGCCGCGGCGGCGACCCCCGGCGGCCAGGACCCCCGCGACGAGCGCCCCGACCACGAGCCACGGCGGCGCGCGGCTTCCCGTACCGAACCCGGTCGACAGCCCCGGAACTAAACGTGGCGGCGACTTTTTGTCTCGGCCGGTCGAGGGGGTCGTATGGAGTACACGACGCTCGGTTCGACCGGCATCGAGGTCTCGCGAATCTGCCTGGGCTGTATGAGCTTCGGCGACCCCGACTGGCGCGAGTGGGTCCGCGGCGAGGCGTTCGGCCACGACCTCGTCGAGCGCGCGCTCGAGCTCGGCATCAACTTCTTCGACACCGCGAACATGTACTCGCGCGGCGAGAGCGAGCGGGTTCTCGGCGACGCGCTGGCGGGCCACCGCGAGGAGAGCGTCGTTGCGACGAAGGTGTACTTCCAGATGCGCGAGGACGACCCCAACTCCGGCGGGCTCTCGCGGAAGACCATCGAGCAGGAACTGGACGCCTCGCTGGACCGGCTCGGAATGGAGACGGTCGACCTCTACCAGACGCACCGCTGGGACGACGACACGCCGGTCGAGGTCACGCTGCGGGCGCTCGACGACGCGGTCCGGCGGGGGAAGGCCAGGCACGTCGGCGCCTCCTCGATGTGGGCCCACCAGCTCGCGGCGGCACTGCACACCAGCGACCGCCTCGGCCTCAAGCGGTTCGCGACGATGCAGAACCACTACAATCTCGTCTACCGCGAGGAGGAGCGCGAGGTGCTGCCGCTGTGCGAACGGGAGGGCCTCGGCGTCATCCCGTGGTCGCCGATGGCGCGCGGCTACCTCACCCGGCCGCACGAGGAGTACACGTCCACGAAGCGCGCCGAGACCGACGACTACGCGCAGGCGCACCCCTACGCGGACAACGGTGGCCGCGAGGTCAACGAGCGCGTCCGGAAGCTCGCCGTCGACAAGGGCGTCTCGATGGCGCAGCTATCGCTGTCGTGGCTGTTGCACAAGGAGTGGGTCACCGCGCCCATCGTCGGCGCCTCGAAGGTCGAACACCTCGAGGACGCGGTCGAGGCGCTCGACGTCGCGCTCTCGGAGAGCGACCTCGAGTACCTCGAAGAGCCCTACGAGCCGGTGCCGGTGTCCGGCCACGAATAGCGGGCGCCGGTCAGCGCCGGCGGACCAGGAGGCCCGCGGCGAGCAGGGCCAGGAACGCGGGCACGGGTCCGAGGCCGGGACCGTCGCCAGCGGTCGGCGTCTCGAGGACGCGCTCGTCCCACGCTTCGTGGGGGTCGTGGCTCGGCCGGCCGGCGCCGTCCCGGTTTCGGCCGGCGCCGCGGCGGCGGTTGCCGTCAACGTGGCGGTGTCCGTCGGCCCCGGGTCCCCGTCGTCGGCGGCTCGGAAGGCGGCGGGCCAAGCCGCTCGCGGGCCTCGGCCTCGTTCTCGCAGTCACAGATCCAGAAGTAGTGCGACTCGCTGCCGAAGGTCACCCGCTCGCCGCTCTCGGTGACGCCCGTCGTCGTCCCCGATATCCGGTACCACCCTGGCTCGTCGGGGTTGTCGATGCACTCCGCGACCGAGACGAACTCGTCGCCGTCGTCGAGGTACGTCGAGGCGCCGAAGTCGTCCTCGCCGTTGTACTCGACCCTGAAGACGTCCTCGCCGGCGGAGAACGTTTTGACGCCGTTCTGGAGCGTCTCGTCGACCTCGTAGCCCTTCA
>PXQM01000037.1:4937-10401 GCA_003021325.1 Halobacteriales archaeon QH_10_70_21 | reverse complement strand
GGCGGCGACGCCGACCTGGTGGCCGTGCAGCGCCTCGCCGGGGGCTATCCGGTCGAGCTGGTGGGAGATGAGGTGCTCGGCGCCGGAGGCCGGCCGCGAGGAGCCCGCGATGGACATCGCGACGCCGGAGGAGACGAGCGCCTTCGCGACCACCCAGGCGGACTCCTCGAGGCCGCGCTTGATGGAGTCGGCGCGGTCGACGAGCAGTTCGGCGGTCATCTGCGAGAGCGCGCCCGCGTACTCGCTGTACCGGACGTTCTTCAGCCGGTGGGCCAGCTGCCAGTCCTTGACGGCGGTGTAATTGGAGACGATGTCCGCACAGCCGGCCGTCGTGAGCCGCCACGGTGCCTCGGCTATAAGCTCGGTGTCGGCGACGACCGCCAGCGGCGGGTCCGCCGCCACGGAGTGGCGGGTGTCGCCCTCCGGGACAGAGCCGCGGCCGGAGACGATGCCGTCGTGGCTGGCGGCGGTCGGCACGGAGACGAACCCGCAGCCGCGCTCGTCGGCCGCCATCTTCGCGATGTCGATGGGCTTGCCGCCGCCGAGGCCGATGAGGAAGCCGGCGTCGACCGACTCGGCCGTCTCGAGGACGTCCTCGACCGACGCGAACGTCGCGTCCTCGACGACCACGACCGCGGGGTCGAAGCCGGCCGCCTCGAAGTCGGCCACCAGCCGGTCGCCGGCGAGCGCCCTCGGCGTCGGGCTCGTGACGATGAGCGGCCGGCCGTCGAGGTAGAGCTCGTCGACGGCCTCGACGGTCCGGTCGAGGACGCCGTGCCCCAGGACGACGCTCCGGGGCAGCCGTATCCACTTCGACTTGCCGAACATAGCGGGACTGCGAGAGGGCGGGACTAAACCTTTGGCCTCCGGCCGCACGCACGGTCCGTGTCGCCGTCCGTCGCGAGACTTCCTCTATCCAGGGATTTACGTCGGCCCGGGTCCCTACGTAAGATACAGCGACTCACTCTCTCGCGTTCGTGGCCGACCGCCGGCGGGTCGGCCGACCGAACCGCAAGCGGGCGCTGCCGAACCCATGAGCAACGACGACCAACCGACCTCGACGCCGGCGGCCGCCCCGGCCGAGGAGGCCACACCCAACAGCCTCGCGGAGCGGTACTCGGTCCTGACCGACCGGTTCGTCCACGGCATCGAGCTGGCCGCCGCGTCGGTGTTCGCGATACTCTTCGCCATCGGCGTCATCGACCTGTGTCTCCAGATAGCGATGGCCGTCGGCAGCGGCGAGATAACGGACCCCAACGTCGTTATCGGCTTCATCGACACCGGTCTGCTGTTGCTCATCATCGTCGAGGTCTACCAGACGGTGCTCGCGTACGTAGAGGAGAGCGACACGCGCCGCATCGTCCGGCTCATCGTCTACACCGGCGTCATCGCGATGGTCCGGAAGGCCATCATCTTCCGGACCAGCGAGTACGGGACGGAGCTGGACGCCCTCTACGCGGCGATCGCGTACACGATAATCATCTTCGGGCTCGTCGGACTGCTGTTCGCCGAGCGGATTTACGGCGAGAACCTCTCCGATGCGGCGGAGTGACCGCGCCTACTCGACGGTCCCCAGGACGTCGACGAGCCGCTCCTCCGTCTCGCGGTCGGGCCCGTTCTCCCGGCCGGTCCGGTCGGACTCGCGGTGGTCGGCGACCGTCGCCGCGAGCGCCGTCTCGTGGGGCGTCGGCTCCCATCCCAGCCCGCGCAGCTTGGCCGTCGAGAGCAGGTGCGGCGGGTCCCGGTACAGCGGGAAGTCGTCGGTCGAGAGCCCGACCGTGCCCAGCTCGCGCTCGCTGGCGAACACTGGCTCGACGTCGGTCCCGCAGGCGTCGGCCAGCAGCTCGACCCACTCGCCGAGCGTCGGCGCGTGGCCGTCGCCGGCGTTGTACGCCTCGCCCGGCCGGCCCGCTTCGGCGACCGTCCGGAGGGCGCTGGCGACGTCCTTCACGTAGACGAGGTGCCAGAGGTTCGTCCCGTCGCCAGGGACGACGACGCGGTCGTGGCTGTCCACCCGGTCGATCCAGTAGTTGAACCGCTCGGTGTAGTCGTGTGGCCCGTAGACAACCGGCGGGCGGACGGACATCGCGTTGACGCCGCGGTCGGCGGCCGCGAAGACGGCGCGGTCGCCCTCGGCCTTCCGGGGGCCGTAGGTCGCGTGCGAGTCGTCGACCGCCTCCTCGGACGAGCAGTCACACAGCGGCGTGTCGTCCTCGCGCTTCGGAATCCGCTCGGCGCCGTAGGCCGCCCCCGACGAGATGTAGACGTAGGCGTCGGCGTCCGCGAAGACGTCGGTCGCGGTGTGGACGTCCCGCGGGTAGTAGGCGACGCAGTCGACGACCACGTCCGGCTCGACCGACAGCCCCGTGCGCCGGAGCTCCGCCTCGTTTGTCCGGTCACCCTCGACGTGGGCGACGGCGTCGTCGTCCGCGAAGGGGTCGTCGTGGTTGCCGCGGTTGAACGTCGTCACGTCGTAGCCGGCCTCGAGGAACTCCTCGACGGTGTGGCGACCGATGAACCGCGTGCCGCCGATGACGAGGGCGTGGTCGGACATACCACCACCTGGGGACGGTGCGGCGAAAAAAGGTGCGGAACGCGACTCCGGTCACGTCTCCGCGCCGGGACCGACGACGCGCTACACCTCGGTGCTGGGACCGACGACGGTGTTGGTGTCGGTGCCGGCGACCTGGTCGGAGACCTTCTCGTCGCCGATGGTCGCCGTCGCCGGGCCGAAGGTGTCACGGCCGGTTTCGTCGGCGCCCTCGGGCGCCTCGGCGAAGTACTCGCGGGTGACCGAGCCTTCCTCGACGTCGCCGGGGGTGACGGTGCCGAGGGAGACGGTCGCGGGTCCCTCGATGACGCCGTCGCCCTCGGCGTCACCGGAGTCGGTGTCGACGGTCCAGCCGTCCGGAATCTCGTCGGTGACGGTGACCGGGGTGTTCGAGGAGACGTCGCCCTCGATGGTCTCGACGGTGAGCTCGACGCGGTTGGTCCGGCCGCCGGTGAACGCGTCGTCCTCGGCCGCTGCCGTCGCGTTCCCGGGCACCGCGAGGGCGGCCCCTGTCGCGGCCGACGGCTGGAAGAACCGTCGCCGCGAAACCGAGATATCGTCGAACCTGTCATCGTCGCTCATGGGTGTGCCTCACGTCCACAGGTCCCCCCATCCGGAACAAAGGTTCTGACAAACGCGTCCAAACGTTGCGGCCGGACTCCCGCCCCGTCCGGTCCGTCGTAACAACCCACCGGCGAGCGCCCGGCACGGGTCGGTGCTCGCAGGTCACGGAACGACGTCCGGCAGTATCAGTACTCGAACTCGGTGTCGATGCCGCGGCCGGTCTCGGTCATCTCGACGGCGGCCTCGCTGTACTGCAGCATCTTCTGCATGTCGCCCTCGATATCGAACTCGCCGGACATCATGCCGTCGACGGGACCCAGTTCGCCCTCGAAGAGCCGCTTCCAGTCGGTGTAGGGCCCGCGGAAGACGAAGCCGTACTCCTCGTCGTCGGGGTCGGAGACCTCGTAGGCGGCCGTGCAGTCGCCGTCCTCGAGTCCGAGAAAGAAGGAGACCGGCTCGCCGTCGTAGGCGTCGTCGGGTTCGACCACGAACAGGAAGTCGCCGTCGAAGCCGACGCCCCAGTCCGCGTCGGCCTCGTCGTCGGCCTCGTTCTCGTCGAGCAGCTCGCCGTACTCCCGTATCCGGGCGTCCCCGTCACCGGGGACTTTCAGCGCCATGTCCTCCCGGATAACCCACTGGCTGTTCGGTGTTACCCCGTCTATGCGAAGTGGTTTTAATACGCCGCCGACACGGCGCCGATGTCGCGGTAGTTTTTACTCCGGCGGAGCGAACACCCCCACGATGCTCGAGGGCGAGCGCGTCGCGCTGGCGGTGTCCGGCTCCATCGCGGCGGTGAAGACGGTCGAGTTGGCCCACGAACTCCGGCGGCAGGGCGCCGAGGTGCGGGCGGTGATGACCGACGCCGCCAGGGGTATCGTCCACCCCTGGGCGCTGGAGTTCGCGACCGACAACCCCGTCGTCACCGAGATAACGGGGTCGGTCGAGCACGTCGAGCTGTGCGGCTACGACGGCTGGGCCGACGTCCTGCTGGTGGCGCCGTCGACGGCAAACACCGTCGGGAAGATGGCGGCCGCCGTCGACGACACACCCGTCACGACCACCGCGACGACGGCGCTCGGCGCCGGCGTGCCGACCGTTCTCGCGCCGGCGATGCACGAGCCGATGTACGACCATCCCGGCGTGCTCGAGGCCATCGAAACGCTGGAGTCGTGGGGCGTCGCGTTCGTCGACCCGCGCATCGAGGAGGGAAAGGCGAAGATCGCCAGCGAGGAGGCCATCGTCCTGGAGACGGCCCGCGCTGCCGGCGACCGGCCGCTCGCGGGCCGTCACGTCGTCGTCACGAGCGGCCCGACGAGCGAGGCGATCGACCCCGTCCGGGTCATCACGAACCGCGCCTCCGGGCGCACCGGCCGCGCGGTTGCGAAGGCCTGCTACGCCCGTGGCGCCGACGTGACGCTCGTCCACGACGGCCCCGAGGTGCCGTACGCGGAGACCCTGGCCGTCGAGAGCGCAGCGGAGATGCTCGAGGCGGTCTCGAGCGTGGCCGCCGACGCCGACGCCGTGGTCTCGGCGGCCGCCATCGGCGACTACACCGTCGAGACCGCCGACGAGAAGATACGCTCCGGGCAGGAGCTGACGCTCGAGCTCGAGCCGACGCCGAAGCTCATCGACTCGGTCCGGGCCGACCATCCCGACCTCCCCATCGTCGGCTTCAAGCTCGAGACGGCCGGCGACGACGCGGCGATGGTCGAGGCCGCCCGGGAGACGCTCGAGCGGGTCGACCTCTCGTTCGTCGTCGCCAACGACGCGAGCGTCATGGGCGAGGCGACGACCCGCGTTCTCGTCGTCCGGGCCGACGGGACGAGCACCTACGAGGGTTCGAAGGCCGAAATCGGCGGCCGCGTCGCCGAAGAACTCGCGGCGGAGCTCGACGACTGAGACTGTCCCCTGCGTCCCGACCCGCCTGCAGAGCGGCCCCGAGGCCCCGGTCCCGAAATCGAATCCGAGAGACGACGCTGCCGAACGCAGCCGCGTCCGTACTGGCACGCTACCGGCGCAGGGGCCGCCGGTTCTAGAATCCGAACCCGAAACGGGGGTTATACGCCGGGGTCGCCTGCGCCCGGCCACGCCGGTGCCGCCCCGGCGCAGACCAACCATGTCGAAGCACACGACCCGGGCGTGGTCGCTGGCCGCCGGCGTCCTCCGGATGGTCGCGGTGATGGGACTGCTCTCCGCAGTCGTGGGTGCGGGGGTCTACGGCGTCTCGGGCGGGCTGGCGGCGACGGTCCCCGACGCCGAGTTCGACTACGAGTACGACCGGTCGGCCGGGACGCTCGAGATAACGCACGGCGGCGACGCGCTCAACGCCGCCGCTGTCCGGGTCGTGGG
>PXQM01000037.1:0-4741 GCA_003021325.1 Halobacteriales archaeon QH_10_70_21 | reverse complement strand
CTGTGGCCCTTCGCGTTCGTCGGCCCGCGGGCGATACCGCTCGGGTAGCTATCGCCAGCTTTTATTCCCGGCTTCGACTACCCGTGGCATGGACCAGCTTCAGCAGTCGCTGCTGGAGGCGCCGATAATCGAGAAGGACGGCTACCACTACTTCGTCCATCCGATAAGCGACGGCGTCCCGATGCTCGAGCCCAGCCTGCTGCGCGAGATCGTCATCAAGATAATCCGGAAGGCCCAGCTGGAGGACGTCGACAAGATCGTCACACCGGCCGCAATGGGTATCCACATCTCGACGGGGGTCTCGCTGATGACCGATATCCCGCTCGTCGTCATCCGGAAGCGCGAGTACGGCCTCGAGGGCGAGACCCCGCTGTTCCAGCAGACGGGCTACTCCGAGAACCAGATGTACATCAACGACGTCGAGGCCGGCGACAACGTGCTCGTGCTCGACGACGTCCTCTCGACGGGCGGGACACTCACGGCCATCTGCGACGCCCTGGAGGACATCGGCGCGAACCTCATCGACGTCGTCGCGGTCATCAAGAAGGTCGGCGGCGAGAACAGGCTCTCGGCGTCGCCCCACTCGGCGAAGACGCTCATCAACGTCGACGTCGTCGACGGCGAGGTCGTCGTCGTCGACCCGACCGGCGACCACTGATGGAGCCGGGTCGTCACTCCAGGCGGGACTCGTCGACGTAGAAGACGAACGGGGTGTCGTTGCTCCGCATCAGGTGGACCCGGGCCTCGTATCGGTCGTCGATTCGCTCGTCGACGGCCGCGCGCTCGTTCTCGTGGACGACCACGACCGGCGGGTCGTCGGCGAGCGCGTCCTCGAGGGCGGCGGTGTCGTTGACGCAGTCGGCGTCCACGTCGCCGGCCTCGAGGTACCACGGCAGCGGCAGGGCGTTGAACCAGTTCGAACAGGTCGGCCGGCGCTCGAGTTCGTCGTCGACCGGGTTGTAGAGGTGGGACCCGTAGAGGACGACGTCGGTACCATCGTTCTCGTCGGCGAGGGTCCGGGTGTCCGAAAGCGTCGGCCTGAGGTCGCCCGACGGCTGTGCGTACTGTACCAGCGGGTTGTCGTCGGACTGGGGGGCGGCGAAGCTGGTTTCGTATGCGGTGGCGCCCATCGAGGAGACGACGAGGAACGCCACCACGCCGACGAGCGCGAGGCTGACGGCGTCTTCGTCGGCCTTCGCCTCCCGGCCCCACCGGTAGAGGACGCCCAGCGCGACGGCGGCCGGAATCGCCAGCGGCAGGACGACGTGGACGGCCAGCCAGCCCGCGCCGCCGATGTCGGTGATGAACGGGTAGCCGACGAGCGAGGCCGCACCCCAGTAGAAGCTGAACGAGAGGAGGTCGTCGGGACGGTTGCCGGCGTACAGCGTCCCGAGGAAGCCGGCAACGGCGAGGACGACCAGTGCCGTCGAGGCCGTGGCCGTGGTCGCCACGAGCCCGCCGAGGTACTCGATGTACGGATTTGGGTCCTCCGCCCGCGGGGTGATCCACTGGCAGACGTACAGCTCCGCCGTCGACCCCAGCGTGAACACCACGAGGTCGGGGAGCCGGAGCGGGTTCGCCAGGGTGTCACCCAGCGTCGGGGCCGCCGTGACGTCGAAGGCGGCGTCGTACTCGAACCCGCAGGAGAAGTAGTAGAGGTCCTGGGAGGGGAGACTGCCACGTGGCGCGTAGACGAAGACGACGGTGGCGAGGAACACCGCGACGCTGCCGGCGACCGAGCGGGCGTGGCGCGCCACCCCGCCGGCGCCCCACCGCAGGGACCGCCACAGGACCGACTGGGGCGTCGCGTCGGTGACCCGCGCGAACAGCAGCCGGTGGTGCAACAGCAGTCCCGTCGCCCCGAGGAACGCCAGCACGTACGCGACGACGTTCTCCTTTGCACCGAGCCCGAGAGCCAGCGAGAGGGTCGCGGCGTAGAGGTACCGCCCGTCGTCGAGGTCGACCGCCCGGACGAGGCAGGCGAACGCGAGAAACGAGAGGCCGCCGGCGATGATGTCCCCGCGCATGAACCGCGAGTAGTACAGCAGGACCGGGTTGAGCGCGAGCAGGAACGAAAGCGAGACGACCGTCTCCGCGCGGAGGCGGTGGCGGAACAGGAGCGCCGACAGCGGGAGGAGGCCGCCGACCAGCGCCGGCACCAGCCGCATGACGAAGTCGGTCGCGCCGAACAGCCCGAACAGGGCGCTGTTGAGGTGGTGCAACAGCGGGCCGTGGATGATGGGCCGGTAGAACAGGACGCCGGTCTCGCCGTACTCGAGTATCCAGTAGGCGACCCGCCCCTCGTCGAAGTGGGCGACGCGGCGCCCGAGGAAGGCCAGCCGCAGCCCGAGCGCGAGGAGCGTCACCCCGACCACGGCGAGCGCGGTCCGGTCGCGACGAACGTTCATCGCGGGGAACTGTTCCCCTCGGGATTAGAAGCCTTCCGGTCGACGGCGTGGCTCGCGCTCCAGCGCCCCGGCCGTCGGTGCATGCGACGACGGACCGCGCCGGCTTCCGTCGTGGCCAGTCGGCCGCCGGGGCCCCGCAGCCGACGGCGAAACCGGGGGCTACCGGCAGTTCTTTTACCGGCCGTCGCCCACTCGACGCCATGGTAGCGCTCGGACTGGTGGTCGCGCAGTTCAACAAGGCGCGGCCGATAACCCACGAGATGGAGGCGCGGGGTCGGGAGGCGGCCGCCGACGCGGGCGCCGAGGTCGTCGAGACGCTGGAGGTGCCCGGCGCCTACGACGCGCCGCTCGCGGCCGACCGGCTCGCCCGCCGGGACGACGTCGACGCCGTGGCGGTGCTCGGCGCCATCATCACCGGCGACACCGACCACGACCAGGTCATCGCCGACGCGGCCGCACGGGGGCTGACCGACGTTTCCCGTGAGCGGGACACGCCCGTCACGTTCGGCGTCACGGGGCCGGGGATGAGCCAGGCCGAGGCCGAAGAGCGAATCGGGTACGGTGCGACCGCCGTCGAGAGCGCTATTTCCCTCGCAGAGGAGCTCCAATCATGACAATGCAATTCGCGGACCGTCTCGAACGCGTAGAGCCGAGCGCCACGCTCGCGATCAGCAACCTCGCGGCCGAACTGGAGGCCGACGGGGTCGACGTCGTCGACCTCTCGGTCGGCGAGCCGGACTTCCCGACGCCGGAGAACGTCGTCGCGGCCGGCAAGCAGGCCATCGACGACGGCCACACCGGCTACGCGCCGTCGAACGGCATCCCCCAGCTGAAGGAGGCCATCGCCGAGAAGCTCGACGGCGACGGGCTCGACTACCTGACCGACGAAATCATCGTCACGCCCGGCGGCAAGCAGGCCCTCTACGAGACGTTCCAGGCGCTGGTCGATGACGGCGACGAGGTGGTCCTGCTGGACCCGGCGTGGGTGAGCTACGAGGCCATGGCGAAGATGGCCGGCGGCGAGCTCTCGCGGGTCGACCTCTCGGGCCACGACTTCCAGCTCGCGCCCGCCATCGACGAACTCGCCGCGACGGTCACCGACGACACGGAACTGCTGGTGGTCAACTCGCCGTCGAACCCCTCCGGCGCCGTCTTCGGGGACGAGGCCCTGGAGGCGGTCCGCGACCTGGCCGTCGACCACGACGTGACGGTCGTCTCCGACGAGATATACGACGCCATCACCTACGGCGTCGAGCAGACGTCGCTCGGCTCGCTGGCGGGGATGGGCGACCGGACGGTCACCGTCAACGGCTTCTCGAAGGCCTACTCGATGACCGGCTGGCGGCTCGGCTACCTGGCCGCGCCGGCGCCGCTCGTCGAGCAGGCCGCCAAGCTCCAGTCGCACTCGGTCTCGTGTGCGACCCACTTCGTGCAGTACGCGGGCGTGGAGGCCCTCGAGAACACCGACGACGCCGTCGCCGAGATGCGCGAGGCGTTCCGCGAGCGGCGCGACATGCTCGTCGACCTGTTCGCCGACCACGGCAAGGAGGTCCCGTTCCCCGACGGCGCCTTCTACATGATGCTGCCCGTCGACGCCGACGACCAGGCCTGGTGCGAGGGCGCCATCGAGGAGGCCCACGTCGCGACCGTGCCGGGCAGCGCCTTCGGGACGCCCGGCTACGCGCGGCTGTCGTACGCGGCCGGCGAGGAACGACTGAAGGAGGGCGTCGAGCGACTCGCCAGCGCCGGCTACCTCTGATACGGATCGGTGTTGTCCGTTCCCGGTCATCGCCAGTGCGGGTCGGCGATGGTCGATACATCGTCGTAACAATCCGCACGAAGCGGTTCGAAACCCGTAGCGCGGCCCTCACCCCAAGCAACGACCACGCAGAGTCAGGGCGGCCGGGGCGCATCCCCACCGGAGGAAGGTCAGGGCGGAACCGCCCGCGGGGTGTGCCGCTGACGTCCGTCGCTCCGCTCGCCCGGCCGCAGCCCAATCGGCGGCCGTGCGTTCCTCCGGCACTACCTGTTCGCGGAAGGCATATCAACCGCTGCTCTAGCCGTCTAGAACTACGCCGGGCCTCCCCGGCAGCAATCCACGGTTCCGAGGGTGACTGTTCGCGGGGATTCCGCTCGACAGAATATATTTTGGAGAAGAACAAAATACCACAAAACCGGATATGAAAACATCGATACGTCTCCCACGTGCTCGGGTTCTTCCTCGCGGTGGTCGGCATTCCCGGGGCCATCCGGCCACACAGGGTTGCGCGGGTCGAGGAGCAACTCGATGCCATCGGTAGCGAGCGGTCGTGGTCGGCGGTCGACCGGCCGAC
>PXQM01000024.1:13521-14087 GCA_003021325.1 Halobacteriales archaeon QH_10_70_21 | reverse complement strand
CGCCGCAATCGGCGGACCGGCGGCATGCTGAACCTCCTCGAGCGACACGACGACAAGTGGCGCGATGGCTCCGGCGAGGAGCGCTACGAGGTCGAACTCGAGGACGGGACCGTCGAGACCGAACGGACGAAGGACGACGTGAAGGCGATTCTCTTCCGGCACTACCGATGGGACTGCTCGACCGCCTCCCCGCCTGGCTCGGTCCGGGTGACGAGGACGCGAGCGAGCCCGATGGGACCGACGCGGACGAGGCGGGCGAGGAGGAACCGCGACTCGACCCCGCGAACGTGACGGAGGTCCGCACGGAGAGCGAGGACGACTGAGACGGGCCACACCCCCCGATTCCTTCTCCTGTCGCGTCGTGAGCGACCGCTGGCTCCCGCCGGCTACTCCAGACGCCGCGCGGCGTCCCGCAGGTCCGCCGGGGTGTCGACGCTCTCGACGCTCTCCAGCGAGCCGTGCTCGAGCAGCGCCGCCGCGATGGCCTCGCGCTGGTCGGCCCGGCAGTTGACGACGAACTCGTCGGTCACCGCCGCCAGGCGGTCGGCGATGCGCGCGACGAGGGG
>PXQM01000024.1:1556-13489 GCA_003021325.1 Halobacteriales archaeon QH_10_70_21 | reverse complement strand
CAGCGCCGCCGCGATGGCCTCGCGCTGGTCGGCCCGGCAGTTGACGACGAACTCGTCGGTCACCGCCGCCAGGCGGTCGGCGATGCGCGCGACGAGGGGCTGGCCCGCAAGCTCCACGACCGCCTTCTCGCGGTCGCCCATCCGGGTCGAGCGGCCGCCCGCGACGACGACGCCCGCCCGGTCGCGTGACTCGGTCATCGCCACAACCGAGGGCGGAGTCGGGCAAAAGCCTTGCCGCCCTGGCCGAGATGGACGGCTACTTATGCCGCCGTTCCCAGAGGGTCCCGTATGGAACCACGGGACCTGTCGGCGCACGTCCCCTACGAGGCCGGCCGGGGTATCGAGGAGGTCGCCCGCGAACTGGGGCTGGACCCCGGGGCGCTGGTGAAGCTCTCCTCCAACGAGAACCCGTTCGGCCCGGCCCCGAGGGCCGTCGAGGCGATCCGCGAGACCGCGCCGGAGGCCCACAGCTATCCCAAGTCCGCAGCCACCGACCTCCGCGAGCGGCTGGCCGACGAGTGGGGCGTCACCGCCTCGCAGGTCTGGCTGGCGAACGGCGGCGACGGCGCCCTCGATTACGTCGCCCGCGCACTCCTGCGTCCCGGCGAACGGACCCTCGTGCCCGACCCCGGATTCGCCTACTACGCGATGAGCGTCCGCTACCACCACGGCGTCGTCGACACCTACCCGCTCCGGAAGGCTGACGACTTCGCCCAGACCCCGGAGTCGGTGCTGTCTGCGTACGACGACCACCGCATCGTCTACCTGACGACGCCGCACAACCCGACCGGCAGCGAGATATCGCGGTCGGATATCGAGACCATCGCCGAGGAGACCGACGAGGAGACGCTCGTCCTCGTCGACGAGGCCTACGGCGAGTTCACGGAGCGCCCCTCGGTGGTCTCGCTCGTCGAGGCACGGGACGACGTGGCCGTCCTCCGGACCTTCTCGAAAGCGTACGGGCTGGCCGGCGTCCGGCTCGGCTACGCCATCGCCCCTGCGGAGTGGGCCGACGCCTACGCCCGGATCAACACGCCCTTCGCGGCCTCGGAGCTCTCCTGTCGGGCCGGCCTGGCGGCCCTCGACGACGAGGCCCACGTCGAGAAAACCGTCGAGACGGCCCGCTGGGCCCGCAGGTACATGGCCGAGCAGCTGGAGTGCCCGACCTTCGACAGCGCGGGCAACTTCGTGCTCTGCGAGGTCGGTGACGGCACGGCGGTCGCCGGGGCGGCCAAGCGCGAGGGCGTCATCGTCCGCGACACCTCCTCCTTCGGGTTGCCGGAGTGCGTCCGGGTCACCTGCGGCACCCGCGAGGGAACCAAACGGGCCGTGGAGGTGCTCAACGACGTCGTATGAGGGTCGCCGTGACCGGGACCCCAGGAACGGGGAAGACGACGGCCGTCGACCGCGCGAGCACCGACCTCGAGGTCGTCCACCTCAACGAACTGGTCCGGGCGGCGGGACTCACGAGCGGCGAGGACGACGAGCGCGGCAGCCTCGTGGCCGACCTCGAGGCCATCGAGGCGCATCTGGCCGGCCGCGAGGACCTGCTCGTGGAGTCGCACCTCGCCCACCACCTGGACGCAGACCGGGTCGCCGTGTTCCGGTGTCACCCCGAGGAGCTCCGCGAGCGCCTGCTCGAGCGCGGGGAGGCGGCTGCCGCCGCCGCCGAGAACGCGGAGGCCGAGGCGCTCGACGTCGTGCTGTCGGAGGCCGTCGGGGCCCACGGGCATGATTCAGTCTACGAGATAGACACGACCGACCGGGCGCCCGGGGCCGTCGCCGCCGACCTCGAGGCGGTCGTCGCCGGTGACCGCGACCCGTCGGCCGGGGAGGTGGACTTCACCGACTACCTATGACGCTGGACAGGCTCCGCCCCGTCGCCGAGCGGTTCCTGGACCCGTTCGTGACCGCGGCCGACCGGGTCGGGCTGACGCCCGACGGCATCAGCGTCATCGCGTTCGGGTTCGCAATCGGCGCCGGGGTGACGTACACGCTGGCCGGCGCGTCGGTGGCCGGCCTCGAGGCGGCGCCGCCGCTCTACCTGCTCGGCGCCGTTCTCGTCTTCCTGAACGGCTGGATGGACCTGATGGACGGCGCCCTGGCGCGGCGTCAGGGAACCGACTCGAAGGGCGGCGACCTGCTCGACCACGTCCTCGACCGGTACGCGGACATCGTCATCGTCGCCGGGCTGGCCGCCGGCGCCGAGCGGTACCTGCTCGGCCTGCTCGCGGTGACGGGCGTGCTGATGACCTCGTATCTCGGGACGCAGGCGCAGGCAATCGGCCTCGACCGCGTCTACGGCGGCGTCGTCGGCCGCGCCGACCGGCTGGCCATCATCGGTGGCGTCACGGCGGTTGCGGCGTTCCTGCCGGCACCGGCGTACGGGCTGACGCTCGTCGGCTGGCTGCTCGTCTTCCTGGCCGTCGTCGGCCACCTCACCGCGCTGCAGCGGTTCTACTACTCGATGGCCGCCCTCGAGTAGGCGGGAAAACCCTTTTGCGCCCAAGCGGCAACTGTCGGGCATGGTCCAGTGTGAGATGTGCGGCGCCCAGACGGGCTCGCCGAAGACGGTCAAAATCGAGGGAGCGGAGCTCGACGTGTGCGGCGACTGCGCCGACTTCGGCACGGAGGTCCAGACCCAGGAGACCTCCTCGACGTCGACGAAGTACTCGACGTCCTCCTCGTCGTCGTCGGCAGCCGTCGGGATATGTTCGACGAGATGGACGAGGTCGTCCCGGACTACGACGACCGGATCCGGCAGGGCCGCGAGAGCCAGGGCCTGAAACAGGGGGAACTGGCCGACCAGCTCAACGAGAAGTCGAGCCTCATCCGGAAGCTCGAGCGGGGTGACGTCCTCCCGAGCGACACCGTCCAGCGAAAGCTCGAGAAGGCACTCGGCGTCACCCTCTCGGAGGGCGGCGGCGGCAACGACGGCGAGTGGTCCAGCGACTCGGCCACCGGCAGCACCACCCTCGGCGACGTCGTCAAGCGGAAGGACTAGTCCTCGAACAGCATGTCGTCGACCGCCGGATTCACGACCACCGCCTCCGTCCCGTCGGCCGGCTCGTCCAGCTCGACCGCCAGGAGTTCCGACCCCTTCTTCGGTGTGTACGTCCGCTCGACGACCGTCCCCGGTCGCGGCTCGCCGTCGACCGACACCCAGACGCGTCGTCCGTCCATGTCGACGGCTTGTCGCTCGTGGCCCCTGTATGCGTCGGTCCGTTTGCGAATACTGCCAAACGGTGGCATACCGATGCCACCGGAGCCCTCATAGCAGCCGTGATGTGGCCGGGTGGGCTCGCTTCGACCATGACCGGCTCCGAACCGGCGGTCGTCGAGGTCATCCAGGGCCGAACGGAACGGTTCCTCGCCGAGGTGGGGGAGTGTATCGAGCTGCTTTCGGAGGTCGTCGAAAGCTACGCGGTCGACGAAGCGGCGTTCGTTGACGCCGTCGCGGCGCTGGGGTCGCGGGAATCCGCCTGCAACGAGGCAGCGCGCGACCTCCGCGTCGCGGTCCGAAGTTCCGTATCCGCCGATGCGGCCCTGTCGCCGGCGCGTGATTTCCGCTCGCTGGTGGTCGTCATCGACGGCGTCGCAAACCGCGCCGAACGGGTGGGGACGGAGCTCGCGGCCATCGAGCCGGCACTCACCGACCGCTGTCACGAGTCGCTCCGCGGGATGGCCGAGACCGCCAGCAGGGCGTTCGAGGCGCTATCCGACGCCACGATGGCATACCTCGGTGCGCTCGCGGACGGGGAGAACGCCGACCCGGTCGTCGAGGCCATCGAGCGCGTCCGCAAGCTCGAGACGGAGTGCGACGACCTCCGCCAGGCAACCCTCCGGATGGCCTTCGAGGACCTCGCAACCGCCGAGGCGCTCGCGGTTCGGGCCGTTGCTCACGAGATGGACGCGGTCGTCGACGCGATGGAGACGGCCGCCGACTCCATGGACGGGATGCGGGCAGCATGGCTCTGACCGCTCCGGACGTCTATAGAGCGCCACGGACCGCCACTAGCAAGCGTTTTCCGCTCCTCGTCGGAGAAACACGACGATGACAACCACGGGCGAGGACGCCGACCGACCGGCGACCGGTTCGGAGCGCGAGCACCCACGGCGTCCGGTCACGCTCGAATCCAGCCTCGTGGAGTACGAGGAGGGCACGGACCGCCGGACCATCTACCCGCCGGGGCTCTCGAGCATCGCGCGCATGTCGACGTGGCTGACCGCCGACAGCGACGCGTTCGTCGACCTCGACGACGCGCGGTGACTACCCGGGCGGCAGCAGGTAGGCGGGCGCCTCGGCTCCCTCGATTGGCCCGTCGTGGTACCACACCAGGTAGTGCGGCGCGTCCGGCCGGCGGGCGGGCTCGAAGACCAGCTGTAGCTCGCGTCGCTCGCCGGGCTCGAGCTCCGAGTACCACGTCAGTCGCTCGATCTCCGGCTCGTCGTCGGGCTGGTTGACCTGCGACAGGGCGATACCGTCACCCAGTTCGTGGCGGTGGTCGTACTCCTCGCCGTCCACCCTGAGGACGAACTCGTAGTCGGTGACCGCCTCCAGCGGCTCCTCGCCGCGGTTCTCGAGCGCGAAATCGTAGGCGACCAGCCAGCCGTCGGGCTCGTAGACCTCGAACCCGTCGGCGTTCTCCGGGGCGTACCGGACGCGGTCGTGGCCGTGCCAGCCGAGCGCTTCCGTCGCCAGCCCGCTGGCCGCGGTCGCCGACCGGCCGAAGGACCGCGCGTCCGGCACCGAGTCGGCGACCGGCCGGTCGGGGTCTGCGCCCGGCGGCGGTGGGGTCTCCTCGCCGCCGTCGGTCGAACGCGGCTCGACGAACCCGCAACCGGCCGTCGCGGCGGCCAGCGCGACCAGGGTCGTCCGTCTGTCCAGGTTCATCGTCTCGGGGTGGTACGTCGTCCCGTCCCGAAAGGGTAGCTATTTCTCCCCGGCGTGCACCGTACGACTATGTTCGTCCTCGTCAACCTCAAGGCGTACCCGTGTGACCCGGTGGCCGTCGCGGAGGCGGCAGCCGCGGTCGCAAACGAGACAGGCGTCCGCATCGCGGTCGCTCCACAGGCGGCCACCCTCGAGTCGGTCGCCGAGACCGGCGTCGAGACGTGGGCCCAGGACGTCTCCCCCGTCGAGCACGGCTCCCACACCGGGTCGACGCTCGCGGCGGCGGCCGCCGACGCCGGCGCGACCGGGACGCTGTTGAACCACTCCGAGAACCGCCGCAGACTGGCGGACATCGACGGCAGCCTCCGGGCGGCCGAGCGTGCAGGGCTGGAGACGGTCGTCTGCGCCAACAACCCCCGGCAGATCGCCGCGGCGGCGGCGCTGGACCCGGACTCGGTGGCCGTCGAGCCCCCGGAGCTCATCGGCACCGGGACGCCGGTCTCGAAGGCCGACCCCGACGTGGTCACGGACTCGGTCGAGGCGGCCGCCGCCGTCGGCGACGTGCCCGTCCTCTGTGGCGCTGGCATCTCGACCGGCGAGGACCTGGCGGCGGCCGGCGAACTCGGCGCCGAGGGCGTCCTGCTCGCCTCCGGGGTCGCGAAGGCCGACGACCCCCGGGCGGCACTCGAGGCGCTCGTGGAACCGCTGACGTAGGCGGGTTCAGGGGTCCGGCCAGGCGCCGGCCTCGCCGGAGGCGTCGTCCGCAGCGGCTTCCCCCCCGGCCGATTCGGTCGACGCCCCGGCGTCGGAATCCCGGGACTCGAGCGGCGCCTCGACGTCGTCGACGAACGACGCCTCTATCGCCCGGACGAGACGGTCACGCTCCGCGTCCGGGACGCCGCCGTCGACGGCGAAGGGGTCGACGGCCTCCTCGGCGACCAGCGCGGGAAGGGCGTACTCGTGGGCCCCCTTCGCGGCGTGCTCCACGAACCCCCGACGGCGAAGCGAGCGGTTGGCGGCGTACGCGTCCGTCCGGTCGCCGGAGCCGCCGGCCGCGGCGTGGGCCTCCTGCGGCGTCGCGGGGCCGTACGCCCGGTAGTACCGCAACATCTCCCGTTCGACCTCCGCGAGGGCGGCGATTTCGCGCCGCAGGCGGTCGGCGAGCGACTCGCCGACCGGCGGCGAATCGTCGGCCTCCGGTCCGCCGTCGCGGGCCTCGGCGGACGGCCCGGGATCGGACCGCGATTCCGCCGCCTGTCCGTCGTCGCTGTCGCCATCGGGGCCGTTCCCCACCCGGTCCACGTCGGAAAGCTGGTCGAGCAGGTCGTCGGCGTCATCGTCGTCTCCGGCGTCCGCCGCCGACCCGTCGCTACCGTCCCCGGCGGACGCCTCGCTCGCGTCCGGCACCGGCGTCGGCGTCGCCGCCTGCTCGCCGCTCCTGATGGCCTCCAGTTCCGCCTCGAGTTCGGGGTCCCGACGGACCGGGTCACGGGCAGCCTCCTCGAGTTCGCTCCGTCTGCCGGGCGCGGCCGACAGCGGTCGACCCGTGACCTGCTCCATCATCGCCCGCGAGAAGCGGTCGGCCATCTGCTTGAGGTCCCGCGCCTCCGAGAGCTGCCGTTCGAGGTCGCGGATGCGTTCGTCCTTCCGCTCGAGTTCCCGCTCGAGCTCCGCGATGCGGTTCTCCCGTTGCTCCTGGGCCTCGGTTATCTCCTCGAGTTCGCCGAGCAGGTCGCCGCTGACGCTCTTCAGCTCCGGCCGCTCGAAGTCGTCGAGGCCGGGCGTCGCGCCGGCGTCGAAGGTCCGCTTGCGCTCGAACTGGACGACCCGGACCGCCTCCTCCCAGTCGGTCTGCAGGAAGCACTCGCCGTCGTCCATCTCCTCGATGTGGTCGGCGTAGTCGCTCCCGAGGATGCGGCTGACCACCTTCGTGTCGTTGTTCCAGGTCAGCCGGTGCCAGACGAGCCAGTCGCACTGCGTGATGAAGTCCTTCTTGACGTCTGCCGGCCGCTGGCTGATGCCGACGATGCCGAGGCCGTGCTTGCGGCCCCGCTTGCCGACCTTGATGAGCATCCGGCCGCACTCGTCGAGGCCGCCCCCCTCCGGGATGTACTCGTGGACCTCCTCGACGAGCATCAGGAACGGCTGTTTCAGCTTCTTTTCCTTGGCGAACAGCTGTTTCGTCACCGCCGTCAGCAGCTCACGGGCCTCCGACTCGTCGAGGAAACTGGAGACGTCCAGGATGATGGGAACGTTCTGCTCGAGCGCCAGTTCCGCTATCTTCTCGGCATGCTCGACGTTGACCTGGAGGTCGCACTCCTCGTCGGCGCCGACGTGGAGTATCTCGTACTCCTCCTTCAGCCCGTAGTACTCGCCGTCGATGTCGACGATGAGGATGCCGTACCCCTGGTCGAGCAGCTTCTCGCAGATGACGCTCGCGGAGTTGGACTTGCCCGACCCGGACTTGCCGGTCACGAACGAGCGGCCCGTCAGCACGTCGACGACCGGCAGCTCGACCGGCGTGCCGGCGTCGTCGCCGCGGCTCACCTCGCCGATAGCGATGGTCTCCTTGTCCTCGCCCATTGACGTGACGCAGGCGCCCACCGTACATAATCCTCCGTCAGACGACCGTCATGCGGCCATCACCGGTCTCGCCTGACGACCGCTCCGGGCGCGACGTCCTCGCGGACGGTCACCCCGACACCCACCACTGCGTTCTCGCCGACCGTGACGCCGGGCAGGACGACCGCGCCGGCGCCGACGAACGCTCCCCGTTCGAGGATGACCTCCTCGAAGCGGTCCTCCCGGACGGTCATCCCCTCGTCGGTCAACTCGCGGGCGACCCCGACGACGGAGGCGTTCGGCCCCACCTGGACCGCCGGACCGGGCCGCGCGTTCTCGACGTACACGCTGGCGTTGAGGTTTGCCGGTCCGGCAGTCGCCGATTTCTTGACCGGCGTGCCCTCGTATATCCGGACGTCGTCGCCGACCGTCGAGCCCTCGATTCGGGCCGTCTCGTCGATGCTCATGGCGGCGCCTCTCGGCGGAAGGCAATGAGGCTGTGGGACGGGGGTCGGCGGGAACGCCCGGCGCTACCCGTCCGCCCGGATAACCCAGTGGTCGTCGTCCTGGCGGACCAGCACGGACTCCTCGCGGAGCTTCGCGCAGTCGTAGATGGTGATGAACTCGTTGCCGTCGCTGGTCTCGTGGACGATGACGTGGGCGTGCGGTGCCAGCCGCCACCGTTCGTCGCCCGCGACGGCGAGGTGGTTCACGGGTGTACATTCGGGCGAGGGGGCCAAAAACGGTTCCGTTCGACCGGGGCGGCTGTCCGGCTGGCGGTACCGCCGTCGCGCGGGCCAACCCACAGGCGCGTTCCTACCTCGGTACGAACCCCGTCGGGGGGTCCATCGGTGCCGTCCTCGACCGCCTGGACGCGACGTCGCTCGATGACCTGCCGACCCGCTTCCAGCGGCAGGGTCGCAACTACCGGGTGAAGAGCTCCGACGTGCGAGGCTAGCGGGGCGAGCCCATCGGTCACACCCCGGTGATACGGGACGTGACGGGACCGTCCCGGCGCCAGCAGCGACTGGAGGTGCTCAACCGCATCATGCGGCACAACCTCCGCAACGACATGACCGTCGTTCGGGGCTGTGCGAACCAGATTCGCGGCAGCGTCAACGGCGACGTGGCCGACATGTCCTCGACCATCGTCCGGAAGGCCGATGGGTTGTTGACTATCAGCGAGAAGGCCGTCGAGATCGACCGGATGCTCGAACACGAGTCCGACCCCGAGGAAATCGATATCGAGCCGTTCCTCCAGCGACGGGTCGAGCCGATGGCCGACCGGTATCCGGATGCGACGCTCGAAGTGACGGTCGACGCCGTCGAACTGCGGACCGTCTCGCGGCTCCTGTCGATGGTCGTCGAGGAGGCCGTCGAGAACGCGCTGCGGCACGCCGGTGATGCACCCGTAGTCAGCGTCGGGGCCTCGGCCGAGGGCGACGGGGTCCGCATCGAGGTGACCGACGACGGCGACGGCATCCCGGAACTCGAGGTCGCGGCCGTCACGTCGGGGCGCGAGACGGACCTCGAGCACGCCACGAGCCTCGGACTGTGGCTGATACACTGGGGGACGCAGGCGCTCGGCGGCGAGGCCGAGTTCGACACGAGCGAGGAGGGGTCGACCGTGACGCTGCGGCTCCCGGACCTGGCTGCGGCCGGCAACGGGACGCCGACCGACGGGGTCGCGACCGGGCCGGAGGGCCGGGCGGTCGGCGGTGGGCGGTCGACCGGTCGGGTTACTCGAACTCGGTGAGGTCGGCCTGGCTGCCGGCGTCCCGGCGGGGACGCGTCCTGTCCTCGTCCCCGACGCTACCGCCCTCGCCGTCCCAGGCGTCGAGGCTCGCCTGCTCGCGGTCGGCAAAGGAGAGGTTCGAGACGCGGACCCCGAGCTTGCGGACCGTCGTCCCCTCGAACTCCGAGAGCAGCTCGAGGGCGACGCCCTCCACGAGCTCCGGGTCGTCGACGGGGCCCGACAGCGACCGGGCACGGGTGTTCACGTCGAAGGGCGGCTCGACGACCTTGACCCCGATGGTCTTGTAGAGGGTGCCCTTCGCGGCCGCTCGGTCGGTCACCTCGTCGGCCAGCGCCCGGACCTTCTCGCGCTTCTCGGCCGGGTCGTCGGTCGCCTCGACGAACGCCGACTCGCTGGAGAGGCTCTTGGGACGCCCCGTTGGTTCGACCTCGCGGTCGTCCTCGCCGCGGGCCTGGGCGTGGATGTCGCGGCCGCGCTCGCCGAACGCCTCGACCAGTGTCGGCTCGTCGGCGTCGGCGACGTCGCCCGCCGTCTCCAGCTCCATCGACCGGAGTTCCCGCGCCGTGACCGGGCCGACACCGTGCAGGTCCGCCACGTCCATCGGTGCGAGGAACGACCGGACCTCCTCGGGCCGGACGACGACGAGGCCGTCGGGCTTGTCGGCGTCGGATGCCAGCTTCGCGGGCGTCATGTTGGGCGCGACCCCGACCGAGGCGACGACGCCGGCCGCGTCCTCGATGTCTCGCTTGAGCCGGCGGCCGAACTCCGCCGCCTCGTCCCAGGTGAGGTCGCCCAGGTCGAGGTAGGCTTCGTCGATGGAGACGTTCCGGACGGTCTCGGCGGCGTCGTCGAGGACCGCCTTGACCTCCTCGCTGACCGACTCGTAGAACGCCATGTCGACGGGGCGGTACACGCCCGTTCCCTCGGGGTCGTCGGCGGTCCCGCGCAGGGGGAGCAGCTCGAACGCCTCGGAGATGGCCATCGCCGACTCGACGCCGTACTCGCGGGCCTCGTAGCTCGCGGTGGCGACGGCGCCGTGGGTCTCGCCGGCCTCGTAGCCCATCCCCACGACCACCGGCTCGCCCTC
Organism: Halobacteriales archaeon QH_10_70_21; assembly: GCA_003021325.1. The sequence goes on along the minus strand of PXQM01000024.1, from coordinate 3,190 downwards.
CAGCGCCGGCTCCCGGAGGCGCTCGCAGGCCGCGTAGAAGCAGTCCATGTCGACGTGGCAGACCACCCTGTCGGGCGTCTCGACGCCCGGGAGCCGCGCCATACCGGCGTTACGCCGGCGGACGCCTATAAGATTGCGAGAGCGGAGTGAAACTGGAGCCGCCGGTTGGCTCGGCGCTTGCCCGGGGTCCTACCGCGCGACCCGTTGGCCGAGTTTCGTCGTCGAGAGCTTCAGGTCGAGCCCCTCCGCGCGGTCGGTCACCTCCGAGACGAAGGCGTCGCGGTCGCCGGCGGCCTCCAGGTCGGCGACGAGGTCGCGGGCGGCCGCCTCGGCACGCCGGCGTTCCTCCTCGGAGGGGCGGCGGTCGCGTGCGCGCACCTGGACGACGCTGGCGTAGGCGCCCCCGGCGACGCGCCCGCACCGGTCGCACGTCTCCCGGCCGATCCTGACGGGGACGGTCACCTCCTCGGTCACGGGTGTCCCCCGCAACACCCCCGAGAACGAGCAGTGCGTCCGGATGGTCGTCCCGTCGACCTGTTCGGGCGCGACCTGCCAGGAGACGCTCTCGGCGTCGACGTGGACGCCCAGCGCCTCCGTGACCTCCTCGACCGCGACGTCGGTGTAGTCCTCGGCGCCGACGTCCACCCACCGGTTGCCGCGGTGGACCGCGCCACACCGGCCACAGACCCGCACCTCGACGCGGTCGGGCGCGTCGACGAGGTCGTACTCCGAGAGGTAACACTCCTCACACAGCGGGCTGTCGGGCCCGGACGGCCGCCCCGACCGCTCGATTGCGTCCCCGCAGCGCGGGCAGAACTCCTCTGACCGGCTCATCGGAAGGCGGTAGGCCGCTCGCCCGCTTAAGTCACACGTTCCCGGCCCCGGGGGCCTGCGCGCCCGTTCCCGCCGTCCGACGACTCCCTCTATCGGAGGTCCCGGAGGCGGTCGAGCGCCCGGACCAGCCCGTCGGGTTCCGACACGCGGTCGCCGGTCCCTTGCGGCCGCCGACGGGACGTCGACGGCGACGAGCCGCGAGACGGCCCGCTCCGGGTCGTCCAGGTACCGCCGCGTTTCGCCGACGGTCGTGACGTCGAGTTCCTCGACGCCGGCCTCGCGGTCCCGGAGGCGGTCCCGGGTGAAGGCGTCGCCGACGAGCGCGGCGTCGCGCGTCTCCGCGACGTCGTGGGTCCGGACCACGTGTGCGCCCCGCTCGACGGCCATCGAGGTTGCGGCGAGGGAGACGGGCAGCGCCTCCTCGGTGGACCGGCCGGCCAGCTTCCGGAGGAAGTTCTTGCGGTTGATCGAGACCAGGATGGGCCGCCCGATGGCCCGGAACTCGCGGAGTCGGCGGAACGTCTCGCGGTCGTCCGCGAGGGTCTTGTCCTCGCTCCACCCCCCGAAGGCCGGGTCGATGATCGTCTTTTCGGTCACCCCGTTTCGCAGGAGCGCGTCGTAGATGTCGTCGACCGCCTCGACCGCGCCCGGGCGTTCGAGGTCGGGCGGGCTGGCCATCTTCACGACTGCGACGTCGTGTTCCTCGCAGACCCGCGGCATCTCCGGGTCGGCGAACCCGCAGACGTCGTTGACCATGTCGAACCCCCGCGCGAGCGCCTCGGCGGCGACCTCGTGGTAGC
>PXQM01000024.1:0-1385 GCA_003021325.1 Halobacteriales archaeon QH_10_70_21 | reverse complement strand
GGGTGGTCGTCGCCGATAGGCAAGCCTGCGGCGTCGACTGTCTGCATGCACGTGTGTTGGCCGGACGGCACAAAAGCCACGCGTTCCGGAGCCACACCCGCCCGAGAGGGCCTCCGGGCCGCTTTTGTCGGCCCGCCGCCTACCGCGGCCATGGGCAAGGTTTCGATCGGGCTCCGCGGCTGGCGGTTCGACGAGGCGGACGTCCTCGACGAGGACGGCGAGTTCCGCCCGCTGGAGGAGATGCCCGAGGACGCCCGCTACCGGATCGTCCGGCTGTCGTCGCTGCTGGGCGAACCCTGCAGCGCCTGCTGGCTGATCCACGGCGAGGCCGACATCGACGAGTGCAACCCCGGGACCATCGTCTACGGCGAACCCCTCGCCGAGGTGTTGCTCTGCGGGGAGCACGAGGCCGACTTCCTCTACTGGTTCCGCGAGGAGGGCGGCCAGAGGTACGCCGGCAGCGCCGACCTCCAGGACGGGTTCCACGAGTGGTTCCTCGAGGGCGGCCGCGCGCCCGAGGGCTACGCCGGCCTCGAGCACGTCCAGGCCCACCCCGACGAACTCCCGGACGCTGCCGGGGAGGTAGCCGACGAGGGCGGCGGCATCCCCGAGGTCGAGGAACAGCTCGAGGAGATGGAGGAAGCCGAGCGGGAGGCACTCTCGGTGGACCTCGGGGACCTGGACGTATGACCGACGCCGGTGAGGGCGGCCCGTCGGTCTCGGTGGCGGTCGTCGACGCGGAGACGCCCGGGAACGTGGGGACCATCGCCCGCGCGATGAAGAACTTCGGGCTCTCGGAGCTGTTTCTGGTCGACCCGCCTCCTCTCGACCCGGACGGGGAGGCCTACGGGTTCGCCGGGCAGGCCCGCGAGGTGAGCTTCGGCTATCTCGTCGGGCGCTTCCACACCGTCGGGTGCACCGCGATCACGAACGAGGACGCGACGAGCCACGTCCGGTACCCGTTCGTGACGCCGGCGGAACTGGCCGATGACATGCGGGGCGTCGACGCGGACGTCTGTGTCGTGTTCGGGCGCGAATCCACCGGGCTGACCAACGACGAACTGGCGAGGCTCGACCGGGTGTGTGCGGTCCCGGCCAGCGACGCGTACCCGGTGCTCAACCTCGGCCAGGCCGCGACCGTCGTGCTGTACGAACTCCGGGAGCTGACGGTCGCAAAGACGCAGGTGCCCGAGATCCGGGACCGCGCAGACGAGCGCGCAATCGAGGGGCTCCACGAGGAGTTCGCGGACTTCTTGGTCGCGCTCGGCCACCCGGAGGAAAAGCGGGCGAAGACCCAGCGGCTGTGGCGGCGCCTCCTCGGTCGGGCCCACCCGACAGGCCGCGAGGTCCGGACGCTCCGCGGGCTGTGCTTCGTCCGCTCGTGG
>PXQM01000023.1 GCA_003021325.1 Halobacteriales archaeon QH_10_70_21 | reverse complement strand
GGCTCGACCGACTCTTCTGAGTCGCTCGTAGTCCGGCCACCATCGCTGCTCGTAGCGGCCGCCCGTCAACGCACGGGCTACACAGCAGCCTGACGGCGGCAGTCCCGCGCGATATCACCACCGTCGTTATGTCGGGCCGGTACGATTCGGGCTCATGGAGACGGACGCGCTGGGCCGCGGCGAGGACCTGCTGTTCGCGATGGGCTGGGGCACCCGCGTCGACGGGACGAACGAGCGGTGGTTCGCCGAACAGCTCGCAGCCGAGGGATACCGGGTGACGCTGGTCGAGTTCCCGACGAACCCGACGGATTTCGAACGGGAGTACCTCGAGCCGCTCGTCGACCTCCGGGACGACCTCGAGGACCCGATGGTGGTCGGCCACAGCACGGGCGGGCTGATCGCGGCCCACCTCCAGCCGGAGCGAGCCGTCTACGTCAGCCCGTGGTGGGCGTTCTACGGCGAGAAGCTCCGGGGCTGGCTCGTCGAGCTGGTGTCGAAGCTCCCGGTGTCGACGCCCGTGGTCCCCATCGACTTCGCCCGCGAGGAGGTGGGGCCGCGCGTGACCGATCGCGGCTGGGAGCGGGTCCCGGACCGCGTGTCGCCGGCGTTCATCCGGGAGATACGCCGCGCACAGGCGGCGCTGCCCCCGATTGCCGACCGGGCCCGGGTCTGTGCGTCGCTCGCGGACACCGTGGTCGGCCTGCAGGGCATCGGAACCCGGGTCCCCCCCGAGCGGGTCCACCTCTACGACGGTCGCCACGAACCGTTCGCGGCCGCCGACCGCGAGGCCGCGACCGCCGTCGTCACCGACGCGCTCCGTGCGGTCGAGTCGGATGGTACCGTCTGACAAGGATTTATATAGAAGGACTTCGGAGTCAGTACCATGGTAGAACACAACTCACCGTACGATTACGGCGACGCGAAGACGGAGGCCATCGGCGAGGCGCCGCCCCACGAACGGCAACACGGTCTGGATACGGTCATCGTCGACGGGTCGGTGATGAGCTACAGGCGCTACACCAGCGACGAGGAGTAACGGGTCGGGCCGGCGCGACGCCGGCTCCCGGGGCGGTCGCGACCATCGGCCGCTCCGAGACGCGCACCGCAGCACGACCCGATCGTGGCGGCTCTTCGCCGCCAGGGCGAGGAGAGCACGCCTCCGCCGGCACACCCCGACCCGCGGACCTCTCGGCGAGGAGATATAAGTCGTCCGCGACCGTAGGTCGACGGTATGAAGTACGCCGATTTCGTCGACGAGTCGTACGAACCGGTGGCGTCGGACCTCGTCTGTGCGTTCCGGATCGCGCCGGCCGAGGGGCTCTCGGTCGAGGCGGCGGCCGGCCGCGTCGCCTCCGAGAGCTCGAACGGGACCTGGGCGGCGCTGTCCCCGGAGTCGGACGTCCGACAGTACTCGGCGCTGGCCTGCAACATCGGTGCCGAGGGCGAGTACGGGGTCGAGGTGACCGTCGCCTATCCCGAGGCGCTGTTCGAGGACGGCAGCCTCGCGCAGGTGCTCTCCTGCATCGCCGGTAACATCATGGGGATGAAGGCGGTCGACACCATCCGGCTCCTCGACTGCGAGTGGCCGGCGGGGCTGGCGCGGTCGTTCCCCGGCCCGCAGTTCGGGTCGGCCGTGCGGTCGGAGCTGCTCGACGCGGAGGACCGTCCCCCGCTTGCGACGGTACCGAAGCCGAAGGTCGGCCTCTCGACCGAGGAGCACGCCCGGGTGGGGTACGAGGCGTGGGTCGGCGGGCTCGACCTGCTGAAGGACGACGAGAACCTGACGGACCAGGATTTCAACCCCTTCGAACGCCGGGTGACCGAGTCGTTCGAGATGCGCGACCGCGCCGAGTCCGAGACCGGCGAGCGGAAGGACTACCTCGTCAACGTCACCGCCGAGACCGACGAGATGGTCCGCCGGGCGGAGTACGTCGCCGACCAGGGCGGCTCGTTCGTCATGGTGGACGTCGTCACCGCGGGCTGGAGCGCGCTCCAGACGGTCCGCCGCCGGACCGAGGACCTCGGCCTCGCCATCCACGCCCACCGCGCGATGCACGCCGCCTTCGACCGCCTGCCGCAGCACGGCGTCTCGATGCGCTGTCTCGCGCAGTTCGCCCGGCTCGCCGGCGTCGACCACATCCACACCGGGACGGCCGGGCTCGGCAAGCTCGAAAACGAGGACACGGTCGGTATCAACGAGTGGCTCCGTGGCGAGTTCCACGGCCACCGCGACGTCCTGCCGGTCGCGTCCGGCGGCCTCCACCCGGGCATCGTCGACCGCCTGCTCGACGCCGTCGGGACGAACGTGATGGTCCAGGCCGGCGGCGGCGTCCACGGGCACCCGGACGGCACCGAGGCCGGCGCCCGAGCGCTGAGGGAAGCCGTCGAGGCCCACGCCGACGGCGAGTCCCTCAGCGCTCGGGCGGACGACGTCCCGGCGCTCTCGACGGCCCTCGAGGAGTGGGGCACCGATTCGCCGCGGTGACCACGGCTCGAACGGCGAAACGGGCGGGCGTTTATAGCTCTCCCGACCCTACGTGACCGCATGTGGTCGACGTGAGCTATGAGTGAGCGGGGGTCGGCGGAGCCCAGCGAGGGAGACCGGGCGCTCGACCGGATGGAGGCGACACTCACCGACGTCTCGGACCTCGCTGCGGTCGACGACGGCTCGCTCGAGCCCGAACCGCTGGAGACGGCGGCCGTGGCCGAATCCGCCTGGGAGATGGTCCCGGCCGGCGACGTCACCCTGCGGGTGACCGCCGAGCGGCCCGTCGAGGCCGACGAGAGCCGGCTCCACGGCTGTTCCAGAACCTGTTCTCGAACGCGGTGACCCACAACGAGCACCCGCTCGTCGTCGAGGTTGGCGACCTCGAGGACGGGTTCTACGTCGCGGACACGGGCGAGGGAATCGACGAAGAGCACCGCGACCGGATCGCCGAGTCTGGGTACACGACCAGGGGTGGCACCGGCTCGGGCTGGCAATCGTCGGGGAAATCGCCGGGACACACGGCTGGTCGCACGAACTCACCGAGAGCGAGGCTGGCGGCGCGCGCTTCGAGTTCACCGGCGTCGCGCGGCCCTGACCGCCGTCGGGTGGCGGACCGCGAGTCGCCGCGCCGGGGCTCACTGCCGTGGCTTCGATCCACCGACGGGGGGTGGTTCCCGGAAGTCTACGGCAGCGAACGCGGCTGCGGGCCCCCTTTCAGTTCACTGGAAGCCCCGGCCGACGTCGCTCCCCTCTATCATGTCGTCCAGCTCCTTCGTGAGCAGCTCCTCGGCCTCGTCGAAGGTCTCCGAGAGGTCCTGGAGTTCGTCCGGCCGGTCGTACATGTCGTACTCCATGGGGCCGAACGCGGGGCTGTCGAGGGCGTCCATCACGTCCTCGAAGAGGGCGTCGGGGGTCGTCGGCGCGTCGGCGTGCGTCTCCAGCACCGCCTCGAGTTCCTTCGCTCTGTCCTTTGCCTCGTCCTCGTCCTCGATGCCGTCGTTGACGCCGAAGCGGCCACCGGCGTCCTTGCTGGGGAACAGCGGGTCCAGCTCCTCGTCGACCTTCCGGGCGACGCGGGAGCCGACGCCCTGTACCTCGTAGGGGTTCTTCGCGAACGTCTTCAGCTGGTAGACGCCGACCGAGGGGTGGCCGAGGAACACGTCCTCGCCAGGGCCGCCCCGCCGGTCGCCGGCGACGGCGCGCCAGTCGCCCGCGTCGGCGTCCGATTCGACGACGTCCTCGAGGATGTCCTGCCAGTCGCGGACGCGCATGGTTTGACGGAAGGGCCGGCGGCAGAAAGAACCTGTCGACTTCGTCAGCCCTCTTGCCCGGCGCCGGTCGAGGCGTCCGTCGTCCGGCCGTCGGCGAACCCCCGCTCTATCGCGTCGAGTGCCGCGTACCCCGCGGTCGTCGCAAGCAGCATCCCGGTCGTCTGTGCACCGGCCGTGGCGGTCGCGCCGGCGTCGTAGGTGAGCGGCGCCGCGACCAGCCGGAGACCGAGGACGCCGGCGACGACGCCGGAGGCGAACCGCGTCGGCCCGCCGCCGAACACGGAGTAGGCGTTCTCGGCGGCGAAAACGAGGGCCACGAGGCCCGAGCCCACGATGGCTCCCCGGAACGCGCCGGTTGACCCGGCCACGAACGGTACTGCGGCGCCGGCGGCGGCTGCCAGGACCGCGATTCCGCCGACAACTACCGGGAACCTGCGCTGGGACATGTTCGTCGTGAGCCACGCGTTCCGCGGCAAAACACCTCCGACGACCGATAGCGTTTTTCCCCCGAGGGCGCTGGTGGGTGACGTGAACCTCCGGGGGCCCGTCGTCGAGGCGCGCGACGCGCGGACGGTCGAGACCGACACCGGCACCGCCGGACTCGCCGAGGTGCTCGTCCGTCCGGAGCGCGGCGCCGCCGACCCGGTCCAGGTGACGCTGTGGGGCAAGTGGACCGAGACCGCCGAGTTGCTCGAGCCCGGCATGGAGCTGCTCGTCACCGGCGCCGAGGAGCGGGAGTTCCGCGGCGAGACGCAGTACTCGACGACCGGAGAGTCGGCGGTCGTCGTCGAACCGGAGTTCCTGGTGGACGTGACCGACGTTCGCGGGTGGGTCCAGTGTCCCCGCATCTACTACCTCAACAAGCTCTCGGGCGTCCCGCTGAAGTACCCCGTTCTCAAGGGGACGGTCGTCCACGAAGTGTTCGGCGACCTGCTGCGGGGCCGGGACCTCGAGGAGAGCATCGACGAGCGGGTCGCCGAGGCCGCCCTCGACATCGGTCTGCTCGGCGAGACCGCCGACGCCGTCGCCGACGACGTCCGGCAGAACGCCGCCGCAATCCAGGGGTGGCTCCAGCAGGGCGCACTCGGCGAGGCGGACTCGTGGCGCTCCGAGCAGACGCTCATCTCCGAGCGGTTCGGCATCAAGGGCCGGGCCGACGCCGTCCGGCGCGGCATGCCGGTCGAACTCAAGACCGGCAAGAACACCAAGCGGGACCCGCGGTTCCAGGACAAGGTCCAGGCGGCCTGCTACGCGCTGCTCCTGGCCGACGACCTCGCGGAGGCACCCGACACCGGGACGCTGCTGTACACGAAGAACACGACGCTGGACCGCGGCGACGCCACCGGGGACCTCTCGCCCGCCAAGGAGTTCTCGATCGGGCCGGGCTTTCTGAAGTTCGTCCTCCGGACGCGCAACGAGATCGCCGCCGCCGAGTACGACCTGACGGTGCCGACGGGGTACGAGGCCGACGCCAGGTGCGAGTACTGCTTCGAGCAGGACACCTGTATGGTGGTCGCGGGCCGGCTCGACCAGGAGTCGAAGGCCGGCCAGATAGGCGAACCGTTACCCGGGGCGGAACGCGCGTACTTCGAGCGGTTCTACCGCGCCATCGAGGAGGAGCGTCGGGAGGTCCACGCCGAGTACCGCAAACTGTGGGAGCAGACGGCCGAGGAGCGCGCCGACGACGACCGGGCGCTGGTCGAGGACGGCCAGCGCGTGCTGCTCGCGGGACCGCCGAGCTGGCGACCGTCGAGTCGCTCGGCGAGGAGGTCGTCGTGGTCGCCGACGAGCCGCTGGACCTGCGGCGGCTCGACGTCTACCCCTCCGAGATCGGCGTCGACCGCCGGCTCGGCGGCCTCCACGACGCCGTCCTGCAGGGCGACCCCGACCGCAAGGACGTGCTGTTCGGCCGGCGCGACCCCGCCTTCGGCGACGAGGCGCTGACCTACATCGACAACAACGACGCCCAGAACCAGGCGGTCAACCTCGCTTGCAACGCCGAGGACTTCGCCCTGGTCCACGGGCCGCCCGGGACCGGCAAGACATACACGCTCGCGCGGACGGTCCGGGCGCTGGTCGAGGACGGCCAGCGCGTGCTGCTGTCGGCGTTCACGAACCGCGCTGTCGACAACGCCATCGAGGCGCTGGAGGAGCAGGGCTTCACCGACATCGTCCGGTGGGGCTCCGAGTCCGGCGTCCGCGAGGACATGCAGGGATACCGGATGGAGCGAGCGGGTGACCCCGAATCGCGGGCCGCCGAACTGCAGGAGGCGAGCGTGGTCGCGGCGACGACCGCGGCCTGCGGGTCGCGGGCGCTGAAGGCCCAGTCTTTCGACGTCGCCGTCGTCGACGAGGCCGGGCAGCTGACCGAGCCCGGAACGTTCCTGGCGACGAACCTGGCCGACCGGTTCGTGCTGGTCGGCGACCACCAGCAGCTGCCGCCCGTGGTTCGGGCGGAGAACGACCTCCAGCGGTCGCTGTTCGAGCGGCTCATCGAGCAGGACCCCGAGGCGGGCGTGATGCTCGACCGCCAGTACCGGATGAGCCAGCGCGTCCAGTACTTCTCGAGCCGGGAGTTCTACGACGGCCAGCTACGGCCGGCCTCCGGCGAGGTGGCCGGCCAGCGGCTCTCGGACCTCCCGGGCGTCGACAGCGGCGCCCTGCCGCCGGAGTTGGCCGACCCCGTCTCTTTCGTCGACCCCGACGGGGCGGCGACCGGCAACTCCAACCCGACGGAGGCCGAGCGCGTGGCCGAAACGGTCGCGTCGCTCCGCGAGGCCGGCGTCGATTCCGACGACATCGGCGTCATCGCACCGTTCCGGGCGCAGGTGGCCGAGATATCGAAGCGGGTCGATGGGGTGACCGTCGACACCGTCGACCGGTTCCAGGGCTCGGCCAAGGAGGTGGTCGTCGTCTCCTTCGTCGCGACCGGCGACCTCTCCAGTCCCATCTTCGAGGACCACCGCCGGGTCAACGTTGCGCTGACCCGAGCGAAGAAGGCGCTCGTGCTGGTCGGCGACGAGTCGGCGCTCCGGAGCGTGCCGTTCTACGAGCGGATGCTGGAGTGGGCAGCGGGGGGCGACCGTTAGGAAGCCCCCCGGTAGGGCGAGCAGCGAACGGGGTGAGCCTTCGGGGGGACGCGATAGCAGGCCACGGGTAACTGCCAGCGACGGTAGCCGGCGGTCAGTCGAGCAGAACGCGCATCTTCTCGGCCGTGAGCTCCGAGTAGATGTCGTCCTCCAGGCCATCGAGGCCGGTTTCGGACCGCAGGTCGGCCAGCCGTTTCCGAAGGGCGACATACTCGTCGCTGTCCTCGAGTTCCTCGATGTCCATCTTCGATTCGAGCGTCGCCATCCTGGAGGCGAGGTTCACGACCTCCATGAGGCGCTCGTCGTATGTGTTGCGGTGGAGCATCCGCTCGATGGCGTCCACGACGGTCGACCTGTCGACGGGCTTGACCAGATAGTCGTCGAACGGGAGGTCGATGGTGTCGGGGCCGGGGTCGACGGCCGTGACGAACACCACCCGACAGTCGGCGTCGCTGGCCCGGATGCGCTCGAGGACCTCGTCGCCGGAGAGCTCCGGCATCCTGCGGTCGAGCAGGACCACGTCGACGTCGGTCGAGAGTTTCTCCAGGGCCGCCGGCCCCGAGTAGGCGGTCAGGACCGTGTACCGGTCTTCTATGTAGTCCGCGTACAAGTCGGCCAACTCCTGCTCGTCGTCGACGACCAGCACTGTCGGCCCCGCGTTCCCTTCATGTGAGTTTTCCATTGGGTTATGGAGGGCCCACATCCGTTTAGCTCTTATTACTGAATCGATGAGCTGAAGACCCGGCTCGAACCGCCGTGGGGGAGGACGCGCCGCGACGTCGGAGAGACCGCGGCAGACTCGCGTCGTCGCTCGGGGCGCCAACGCTTTTGTTCGACCCGCTGTTGTGTTACCCTATGGCAGAGAACGACCCGGCAGTCGGCATGTCGGACATCAACGACCGGGACTCCAACTCGCTTGCCGGCATCGTCGTCGACGGCATCATCGGTGCCGTCGGCGGCGCTGTCGGCACCGGGTTGATGACGCTCGTGTTCATGGCGGCCTCAACGCTCGGCGCGTTCGACCTCACCTCGTTCACCGTCCTCGCGGAGATGAGCGGTGTCGCGTCGGTCGCCCCCCGGTTCGCCAACGCCATCGGGTACGTCATCTTCCTGCTCGGCGGCATGATAACGTGGCCGCTGCTGTTCGCCTCGCTGGGCCGGTACCTGCCCGGCGAGACGTTCGCGAAGGCGGGCGCATTCTACGGGTTCATCCTCTGGACCGGCTTCGTCTTCGCGTTCTACACGGGCTACTCCGGCATCCAGCTGCCGCTCTACGTCGTCGCGTCGCTCATCGGACACGTCGCCTACGGCTTCGGGCTCGGCTCCGTGCTGGACTACCTCGGCGACCGCGAACAGCCGCTCGTCTGAGCCGGACCGTATCGGCTGTGTAGTTCGTCGTTCGTTGTTTCACGAGCAACGTGCCGATTGGTCCCCACCAGCGTTACCGGCCGCGGGAATCCGTCCGCCCGTTGTCCTCGTCGCCCGTGTGTTCCCGGAGCGGCGCCGCCCGTTCGGTCCTGCCGAGCCGCTCGTAGGCGTCGGCCTCGTAGGACAGCGACAGGACGGGCACCTCTCGGTCGCGCCAGGTCACGAACCGCCGGTGGCGGGTGACGTCGACGGGTAGCTCCCAGGCCCCGTCCTCGCGTCGCTTCCGCAGGGCCCCGATTATCTCGACGTCGACGGCCGAGGTACGACCGGATCCGCTCGCTCTCGACGTACTCGACGGGGTCGACGACGCGGTCCGGGAAGGCTGCCTGGATGGCGCGGGCCCCCGGCTCGTCGGTCTGCGTCGACGTCGGACGGGTCGACCGGAACGCCCTGCAGGGCGAAGCTCATCGACCCGGTCAGCGCCCAGTCGACGTCAGGCACGCCGTCGAGGAAGGTCTCGAGCGCGGCGGCGAACGAATCTTCACGTAATTACAGCCGGCAGTATCAGTCGTCGGCGATACCGGCCTCGGCGCCGTCGATTTCCGGACGGGCGACGTCGCGGTCGGTCGTCTCGCCCTCGATGTCGTAGGGGTACTCGCCGGTGACGCAGCCGAGACAGAGGTCCGCCCGCGACTCGCCGAGCGCCTCGGCGATGGCGTCGATAGAGAGGTACGACAGCGACTCGGCGTCGATTTCCTCGCGTATCTCGCCGACGTCCTTGTCGGCGGCGATGAGCTCCTCGCGGGAGGCCATGTCGATACCCATGTAACAGGGCGCGATAATCGGCGGGGCGCCGATCCGCATGTGGACCTCCTTGGCGCCGATGTCCTTCAGCAGGTGGACCAGCTGCGTCGAGGTGGTACCGCGGACGATGGAGTCGTCGATGACCGTGACCGTCCGCCCCTGGATGACGTCCCTGATGGGGTTGAGCTTCAGCCGGACGGCCCGCTCGCGGGCGTCCTGGGTCGGCATGATGAACGTGCGTCCGACGTACCGGTTCTTCATGAGACCCTCGGCGAACTCGACGTCGGCGCCCCTCCCCTGGGCGGCGTCGGCGTAGCCGGAGGCGAACGCGCGCCCCGAGTCCGGAACCGGGAGGACGACATCCGTCTCGACGCCGCTCTCAGCCCAGAGCTTCCGGCCGAGCTCCCGGCGGACGTCGTAGACGAGATTCTCGTCGATGCGGGAGTCCGGCCGCGCGAAGTAGACGTGCTCGAAGAAGCAGTGGGCGCTGTTCTCGGTCTCGACCAGCTGGTAGGTGTCGTAGCCGGAGCCGTCCGGCCGGAGGACGACCAGCTCGCCCGGCTTGACGTCGCGGACGAGTTCGCCGTCGAGGACGTCGATGGCGGCCGACTCCGAGGCGAGCATGTAGCCGTCGTCGAGCTCGCCGATGCACAGCGGTCGATTGCCGTGCGGGTCCCGGACTCCGAGGACGGTGTCGTCGTGGGTGATGGTCAGCGAGTACGAGCCGTGGATGCGGCCCATCGTCCGCTTGACCGCGCGCACCAGGTCCGCCTCCAGCAGGTTGCGCGCGAGGTCGTGGGCGATGACCTCGGTGTCGCCGTCGCTGGTGAAGGCGTGACCCTTCGAGGCCAGCTCCGCCCGCACCTCGTCGGTGTTGACGAGGTTGCCGTTGTGGCTCAGCCCGAGCGAGCCCGACTTGAACGACACCGAGAACGGCTGTGCACAGCAGGAATCGACGCTCCCGGCCGTCGGGTACCGGACGTGTCCGATGCCGTTGGACCCGTTCAGCGACTCCACGTCCCCCTCTCCGAACGCGTCGCCGACGAGCCCCATCTCGACGTGGCTGTGCTGCTGGAAGCCGTCGTGCGTGACGATACCCGCCGACTCCTGCCCCCGGTGCTGGAGCGCGTACAGGGAGTAGTACAACGGTCGCGCCGCCTCGCGACCGTCGAGCGAAACGCCGACGACGCCGCACTTCTCCGTCGGCCCCTCCGGATGCCGCCCATCTGGCATGGATACTGCTCCGTTGTCCAGGGGTAAAAATTCCCTCCATCGTGCGTGTTGTCCCGGTAAACACGACCGTGTATATGCAAGGACGTGCATAATCGAGGGAACGCGAGCGGTCGGCAGCGAGGTCCGGCGCCCCGGCGACCGACGGCGTCGACGACGTTGTCGGCAGTGCGAGTTCGTTATCGGTCGTCGATAGCACGGTCTCTCTACGGGCGGAGCAGACCGAGTGCCTCGGGGTCGTACGGAACTCGAAGAGTTCCGTGATGAGGAGACGCCGCAGGCGTCTCGAACCACTTGCCCCCGAGGGTGACGGCCGTACGCTCGAACTACTTGCCCCCGAGGGTAACGGCCGTACGCTCTACCGTCCGCCCGTCCCAAATACGAGATCACGTAAGAGATACAGGTGCGACGTGGGTGAAAGAGCGTACTCCGAAGCAACTGCCGGCAGTTGCGAGGAACTGCGACACCTCTCACCACCCTGCTACGGCAGGTGCGACGGGAGTTGTCGGGCGGGGTGGAGCCGCCGACCCTCACGGACGCACCGAGCGTTCGGGTGTCACGTCCAGCCGACCCACCGTGGGACGGTCGAGGAGAAGTACATTCGCCTGCGACGGCCCGGCCCGGCCCGGGTTGGGACGGGCGGTCAAGACGGCGAAGCCGCGGGGCTTGCCCCCGCGGTACTTCACCAGGCCGTCAACCTGTCGATTCGCCCCGAACGACGTCCGGAAGTACGACGTCGAGGAGGGCCGAACGGAACGCCGCGACGGACTGGTAGCGGACGGCCGGGTTCTCGTCAATGGCCGTCAGGATGATATCGTCGAGTTCCGCCGGCAACTCCGGGACGCGGGAACTCGGAGGCGCCGAAACCTCTGTTCGGACGCTGTGTTCGATGTCCTCAGCCTCGAGAAAGGGCTGGGTGCCGGTGAACAG
>PXQM01000022.1 GCA_003021325.1 Halobacteriales archaeon QH_10_70_21 | reverse complement strand
GGGACTCGTGGACCGTCAGCCCGCGGTGCCGCCCGAGCGGCGTGCCGTACTCGTCCTTCGGCAGCCCCTGGGTGTAGGAGGCGTGGCCGAACTCGTGGATGGTCGAGCCCAGCGAGTCAAGCGGCTCGGACTCGTCGAACCGCGTGGTGACGCGGGCGTCGAACTGCGTGCCGCTGGAGAACGGGTGCGGCGCGGTGTCGACCCGGCCGTGCTCGAAGTCGTACTCCAGGGTCTCCAGCGCCTCGCGGGCGAGTTCCATCTGGTCGTCCTCGGGGAAGGTGCCCTCGACCGTGTAGAGGTCGGCGTCGGCCTCGCGAATCTCGTCGATGAGCGGGACGAGCCGGTCCCGCAGCCGCTCGAGGACCCGCTCGGCGGTCTCGAGGTCGAGGTACGGCTCGTAGTCGGCGAACAACACCGCGTAGGGGTCGGCGTCCGGGTCGATGGCCTCGGCGTACTCCCGCTTGAGGTCCAGCAGCCGCTCGACCGTCGGCGCGAACGTCGACCAGTCGTCGCTCTCCTTGGCCTCCTGCCAGACGGGGTGGGCGTCGCTGGTCGCCTCGCTTATCTCCTCTACGAGGTCGGTCGGGACGCCGGCCTTCCGCTCGTACTCCCGGCGAATCTCCCGGACGACGGCCGACTCCTCGGCCGGGAGGTCGGCGTCCCCGAGCTCGTCAAGCCACGCGCCGACGTCGTCGTCGACGAGCAGTTCGTGCTGCATCGCCGAGATGGCGCCGCGCTGCTTCGCCCGGGCGGGGGTGCCGCCCTCCGGCATCATCACTTCCTGGTCCCACGAGAGGACCATGTTGGCGTCGCCGAGGTACGTCGACCGCCCGTACTGTGCCAGCAGGTCGTCGTAGGCCTCGGGTACCGACGATTGCTCCGTTGCCATACCCGCTACTGTGGGTTCGCGCGTCAAGAACCCACGGATACGGGCGTCGGCTGCCGGCCTACGACCACGTCGACGCCACCGCGCGGTAGACGTCGGCGCACCGCCCGAGGACGTCGAGCGAGACGGACTCGTCGGCGGTGTGGGCCTCGCCGGGGTCGGCGGCGCCGCAGACGACGCAGGTCGTTCCGGCCCGGTCGGCCAGCCAGCCGGCGTCGGTCGCGTGGGGCTTGACCACCGTCTCCGGCGTCCCCGGCTGTGCCGCGTCGGCCGCCGCGAGGACGGCGTCGGCGAACGCGCCGTCCTCGCAGGCCATCGGCGGGAGGTCCTGGTCGACCGTCAGCGAGACGCCGGGGACCGACGCGGCCGTTTCCAGGTCGGCCCGCTCGCCCGGGACGGTGCGCTCGTCGACGGTGAACGCACAGCGCTCGGGGACGACGTTCCAGCCGCTGCCGCCCTCTATCTCGGTGACGACGACGCTCCCCTCGAGGTCGTGCCCGAGCACCGTCGTCTCCGGTTCGGGGACGGTGCGGACGAGCGAGATGGCCTCGGTCGCCCGGTAGATGGCGTTCTCGCCGGCCTCGGGCTCGCTGGCGTGGGCCGCCGTCCCCTCGGCGACGAGCGTGGCGCCGCGACGGCCCTTGTGGGCGACGGCGACGTCCGTCACGCCGTCGGCGGAGTAGCCCGTCGACCCCTCGCCGACGACGGCGTAGTCGGGCGCGAAGCCGGCCTCGATGGCGGCGCGACAGCCTACGCCGCCGGACTCCTCGCCGGCGAAGGAGGCGAAGACGAGCTCGCAGGCCGGGTCGGCGTCGCGGAAGGCGACCATCGCGGCGGCGAGGCTGCCCTTCATGTCGGCGGCGCCGCGGCCGTACAGCCGGCCGTCCCGCTCCTCGAGGAGGTACTCGCCGTCCTCGAGCTGGGCGTCGTCGGGGTCGACGACGTCGTGGTGGCCGACGAGGGCCAGCGACTTCCCGGCGCCGGCGTTCCGGCGCGCGACGACGTTGCCTGCGTCGTCCCGGGTGACGGTCGCATCCGTGTGCTGGACGAGCCACGACTCTACCAGGTCGCCGGCCGCCGTCTCGTCCTCGTGGCTGGGCGTGGCGACGAGCCGACGGGTCAACTCGCGGACGGACATCGTCGGTCCGTGGTGGCGAGGGGGCTTCATACTGCCGGAGGTACCCACTCGAATCGTAATCCGGCCGACGCTCGCTCTGTGCCGGGAGGCTCCGTATCTACGCTGGTTCGGACGTTCACGAAATTACGTCCGGCAGTATCGGTTCCTGGGTCGCCGCGCCGCCGATGCGGGCGGTCGGAGTCCCGGTCGGTCGCCGTCCCATCACCGTATTTATACGCCTCGGCCCCCCTACAGTCCGGTATGGAGATTCTGCCGGACACAAGCGCGGTCGTCGACGGCCGCGTGTCGGAACGCGTCGAGGGGGCGGGCTTCGACGGAACCGTCTACGTCGCGGAGGCCGTCGTCGGCGAGCTGGAGGCCCAGGCCAACGACGGTCGCGAGAGCGGATGGGACGGCCTGGAGGAACTACAGCGGCTCGCCGACTACGCCGATGCGGGCGACATCGAGGTCGAGTACGTCGGCCGGCGGCCCGACGCGATCGAGCGCCGGGAGGCGGGAGAGGGGGAGATCGACGCCCTGATCCGCGGGCTGGCCGCCGAGCACGGCGCGACGCTTCTGACGAGCGACATCGTCCAGAGCGAGGTCGCCGAGGCGAAGGGGCTGGCCGTCGAGTACGTCGAGCCCCGGACCGACGACGCCGACGCCGACGAACTCGCCGTCGAGCGGTACTTCGACGAGCAGACCATGTCGGTCCACCTCAAGACCGGCGTCCCGCCGATGGCCAAGCGCGGCAGCGTCGGCGAGATGAGCTACGAGCTCGTCGCCGACGGCGCCCTCGACGAGGAGACGATGCGGTCGTACGCCAGCGACGTCGTCGACACCGCCCGGTCGTCGGCCGACGGCTTCGTCGAGCTCTCGAAGCCCGGCATGACCATCGCCCAGATACGCGACCTCCGGATCGCGGTCGCGGAGCCGCCCTTCGCGGACGGCATCGAGGTGACCGCCGTCCGCCCCATCGTCAAGACCGAGCTGGACGACTACGAGTTCGCCGACGAACTGCGGGACCGGCTGGCCGAGCGACACCGCGGCGTCCTCATCTCGGGGTCGCCGGGCGCCGGGAAGTCGACGTTCGCCCAGGCGGTCGCCGAGTTCCTCACCGACGCCGACTTCGCGGTCAAGACGATGGAGAAGCCGCGGGACCTCCAGGTCGGCCCCGAAATAACCCAGTACACCGAGCTGGGCGGCTCGATGGAGAACACCGCCGACTCCCTGCTCATGGTCCGGCCGGACTACACCATCTACGACGAGGTCCGGAAGACATCGGACTTCGAGACCTTCGCCGACATGCGGCTGGCGGGGGTCGGCATGATCGGCGTCGTCCACGCGACGCGGGCAATCGACGCCCTCCAGCGGCTCGTCGGCCGGGTCGAGCTCGGCATGATCCCGCAGGTCGTCGACACCGTCGTCTACATCGAGGCCGGCGAGGTCGACACCGTCTACGACGTCTCGACCGAGGTGAAGGTCCCCCACGGCCTCGTCGAGGAGGACCTCGCCCGGCCCGTCATCGTCATCGAGGACTTCGAGACGGGGACGCCGGCCTACGAGATATACACGTTCAACCGCCAGGTCGTCACCGTCCCGCTGGAGGGTGCCGACGGCGAGAACGAGTCCAGCGGCGTCGAGCGCGTCGCCAAACAGGAGATAGAGCGCGAGATACGGTCGGCCGCTCGCGGCCACGTCGAGGTCGAGCTCCGGGGGCAGAACGAGGCGGTCGCCTACGTCGAGGAGGACGACATCAGCTACGTCATCGGGAAGGGCGGCGGCCGCATCGGCAAAATCGAGGACCGCCTCGGCATCAGCATCGACGTGCAGACCTTCGCCGACCGTCCTGGCGGGAAATCGACAGGCGGTGGCGGCGGTGGCGGCGCCGGCGAGGTCGTCACCCCCGAGGTGACGAACCGCCACGTCGTCATACCGCTGGGCGACCACCACGGCGAGACCGTCGAGGTGCGGGCCGACGGCGAGTACCTCTTCACCGCGACCGTCTCTCGCGGCGGCGAGATTCAGGTCTCCCGCGGCTCGGCCATCGCGGAGGAACTCGAGGCCGCCATCGACCACGGCCGGCAGGTCACTGTGGTGCCGCGGTAACAACCCACTTCGTACACGGAGGTCCCGGAGGCGACCCACGTTTTTGCCGGCCGCTCGCCGGTTGCGAGCGGCAGTGTGAAACGTGGGCTCTAGTCGTCGCTCGCGGCCGTGTCGGTGCCGCCGTCCGCTGCGGCCTCGACGGGCGCCTCGATTTCGTAGAGGTTCTGGCGCGCGTCGGCGAAGTACACGTCCTCGGTGACGATTTCGATGTCCTCGAGACGCTCGAGCGCGTAACGGACCGTCCGGGCGGACAGCATCGACTCCTCGACGATGTCCTTCTGGGTCATGGGTCCGTTGTACTCGAGCACCTTGTAGACGAGCTTCGCACTGGGTGGCAGGTCCGATAGTTCTTCCCCGTCAGAATCAGCCATCTGTAATCTCATCAAGGCAAGCCACGAGCATAAACCTTGACCCCAACCAGTTGGGTATGGTTCCGGACGGGCGCGACCGCGCGGCGAGAGTGGTCGCAAGGGTCCGCCGGGCGGCCGTTGCGTCTGCGGAACGAACCGCTTTTGCCGCCGGACGGACGAGGGTGAGGCATGGCAACCGATACGGCCGAGCGCCGGGCCGCGCACGTTCGCGGCGTGACGGTCACGTTCATCGCGTGCTTTGCCGGCGTCGTCGCGGCGGTGGTCGCCGACAGCGTCGCCAGCGGCGCGACCGACCCGCTCGGGGCCTACGTGCTCGCCGGCGCCGTCGTCGTCCAGTTCCCGCTGCACCGGGGCCTGGAGGCGGCCGGGCTGGACCTCGACGTCGAGGACTTCGGCGCGAAGGACTACCTCTACGTCGCGTTCATGACCTTCGCGCTGTGGTTCGTCTGCTGGACGATACTGCTGACGACGGGAACGACGCTCTGATGGCGGACGACAGCATCGCCGTCGTCGACCTGGACCGCTGTCAGCCGGACCGGTGTAACTACGAGTGTGCGAACTTCTGTCCGCCGAACCGGACGGGCGAGGAGTGTATCGTCACCCGCGAGGAGCGCCACGAGGACGACGACCTGTACGCGGGCGGCCCGGACCAGGTGTCCATCTCCGAGGAGCTGTGTCTCGGCGAGACCTGCGGCATCTGCGTCGAGAAGTGCCCCTTCGACGCCCTCGAGATAATCAACCTGCCGCAGGAGCTGGACGAGGAGCCGACCCACCGGTACGGCGAGAACAGCTTCGCGCTGTACGGCCTGCCGGCGCCCCAGGAGGGCCGCGTCACCGGCATCCTCGGGCCGAACGGCATCGGGAAGACGACCGCCGTCCACGCGCTGGCCGGCGAGATAACGCCCAACCTCGGCCGGTTCGACGACGAGCCCAACTGGGAGGACGTCCTGGAGGCCTACCGCGGCACCGAGCTCCAGGGCTTCCTGCGGGACCTCCAGGCCGGCGAGGTGACCGTCGCCCGCAAGCCGCAGTACGTCGACCGCATCCCCGACAGCTTCGACGGC
>PXQM01000021.1:5797-11623 GCA_003021325.1 Halobacteriales archaeon QH_10_70_21 | reverse complement strand
AGGTGGTCGGGACAGCCGACGAGCGGGACCGTGAACTGGTCGAACAGGAGGAACGATATCGTGTCTCGCCCCGGCGACTGGAGCGCTGCGTCGCACGCCGAACACCGAACCGACTGGAGTTCCTCCGCCGACAGTGCCGATCGGTCGTTGATGTCTGCGGTGTTCATCATACCTCCCTCTTGGCGCCCGAGGTGGATAGGTTGTGGGGCTCCGGTGGGCCCTGTCGGTACTGCAGCACTTACGACCCAATTTCGGTGCGCACTCTTGAGATACTCCACGTCGAAATTGTGATGGGATATGTTCCATACCTTCATGCTGATGTCGTCCTCGGTGTGGCGCTCGTGACGGCCGGGCGTCTGGTTCTCGTTGTCGTAGCGGAGGATGGTGCCGCGGCCATCGACGTAGCCGTAATGGAGGGCGTAGCGGTACCCGCTGGGGTACTGGGCGTCGTCGGTCCGGATGATTTTCCGCCGGATGACGCGGGCCCCGACTCGGTCTTCCTCGTCTTCGATGACCTCCACCATCTCTACCCTATGGTACGAACCCCACCACAATAAAGGTATGGGATTTGCACCATCACCTTCACCAGAGGCCGAAAACGATATCGGCCGATGGCCGGGCTTCTCATACCGATTCGGGCGGGTTGTCTCTCGTTCACTGGAAGCCATTTTAATAGGCCATCCGTCCACACGTGGGGCTATGCTGTGGGACGAGTCGGTATTTCGAGATGGGTGGGTGCCGCGCCGTCTTGAGGGCCGCGACGACGAACAAGAGCAACTGGCCGCTGCGCTGCGGCCAGCGGTCCGGGGGGACCCGCCGGCCGACGTCGTCATCTCGGAACCCAGCGGCGTCGGGAAAACCGCGCTCGCGAAGTGCCAGGTCGACGACCTCCGCCTCGAGGCCGACGTCTGCTCGACGCACGTCCAGTGTCTCGGCCAGTCGCCGGGCTCCATCTGCCGCACCCTCGTGCGCGAGCATCCCCGCGGCGGCGACCCCCACCACACCACGCCCGTCGACGACGTCCGCGACGAACTCGCTCAGATTGCCGACCGGCCCTATATCATCATCCTCAACGAAGCGGACGACATCTGCCGAACCGACCTGCTTGCGTGGCTCGAGGAGATCGACGCCGTCGCGACGGTCGCGATTTGCCACGATATCGACGAGTGGTTCGGCCACCTTGACGCCGAGACCGCCCGCGGGCGACGGCATATCCCGCTGGAGACCTACTCCGTCGATGCCCTCGCATCCATCCTCGAGCAGCGGGCCGACTTGGGCCTCCGGCACGACGCCGTCGACCGGCAGCTGCTCGAGCGCATCGCCAAGCACTGCGCTGGCGACGCCCGCGCCGGCATCCAGACGCTGTACGAGGCCGCCAAGCGGGCCAGCGAAGACCGCCGCGCGACCATCGACGAGGCCGACATCGCCCCGGCAGCGGAGACGGCCCGGCGTCGCATCCGGGCTTCGAACCTCTCGTCGCTGCCGGTCGGCCACCTGCTCGTCTATCACCTCATCCAGCAGGCCGATGGCGGGCAGTTGTCGGCCAGCGAGCTGTCGACCCAGCACGACGATGTCGCCGCCGACGCGCTCCAGAACCACCCCGTGAGGCCGGCGGCGCCGGCGACGCGGCGGCGATATCTCTCGAAGCTTGAGGACTACGGACTGATCGCGTCAACGGGCGAGAACCGACACAAGTCCTACATCGCGCTGGACCCCGACCTCGAGGTTCCTGATGCCATCAAGTTTGGCGGGTCAGTTGGACAGCGAAAGCACTAACCCGGGGCGCTCCGGTTAGCCAACGGAGTCCGGCGGATTCAGTCTGCCAGGACGGGGTCAGCCGGACTCCGGTTTTCCGCATCACCCTGCTGCTCGAGCTTCATCTCTATCGCGTTCTGAATCCACTCGCTACGGCTGTCGCCGTACTCCAGCTGGCCGTCGACCTCGTCCTTGAGGTCGTCAGGGATGCTGATAGTAACGGGGCGCCCGGCCGGTACCCCCGTTACCCGCCGGTACCGGGTGGATTTATCGCCCGCCGGCCCCCACGCCACCACATGGACCCCGACCCGGACCCCTCGCGGTTCCGAGACCTCATGCTCGACTCGGAGCCGGGATTCGAGGAGGTGCTTCGCTGCGTCTTCGGCATCCAGGACCACGAGGCGCGCCTCTACGTCGAGTTGCTCGAGCTCCCCGACAGCACGGTCGCCGAACTCGCCGACAGGGTCGACCGCGACCGCAGCAACGTCAACCGCGGCCTCTCGACGCTCCGCGAGAAGGGCCTGGCCGACAGACAGCGGCGCCTGCTCGACAGCGGCGGCCACGTCTACCAGTACCGCGCGACGCCGCCCGACGAGGCCCGCGAGCTGATGCACGAGACGCTCGACGAGTGGGCGGCGTACGTCCACGAGCGCATCGACGAGTTCCCCAGCGAGTAGCGCGTCCCTCGGACCGTCGGCGCGGCAGCCCACGGTCGCCCCGACCGCGAGCCCGTACCCGGGGGAGCGGGACCGCCGAACAGCGGCCCGTCTCGTACGGATTGCTGTCGTCTCTCACCGGTCCGACGATTCCGTATCAGGCCAGCGCTTCGAGCCGTACGGCCCCCGTCGACTGGATCCAGGCGGTCGGCTCCTCGGTGTCGTAGATGACGAGCTCGCCGGTGTCGAGCCGGAGCTCGGCCCAGCGGGCGCTCGTCGGGTCGGGGCGGTCGGCGTCGTCCTCGCGTGGCACTGACACGGTGGCGTCCGGGCGTATCGCCCTACAGGAGGCGGTCGACGTCGATTCATGTCAAGTGGTATTATTTATCATACAGACGGTCGACGCGCGGCGCTTTGCAAGCCGTCAAGTGGGCCCCGGTTCTTGTGGGCCGTATGAGCGGCCCAACGGTCATTGAGGCCGGCGCCCACGGCACCGAGGAGTTACTCGACCGCCTCCGCGAGCAGGAGCGGCTCGTCGTCCGTGCGGACGTGCTCGGGAGCACCGAGGAGCTGACGCTCCGGTTCGACGGGGAGACGTACTACTGCGACACGCCAACGACGCTGCACAAGCACGACACGGCCGCAGAGATGGCCGAGTGCATGCGCCACTACGGCTACGTCCGGGACGCGTAGCCGGTCGCAAGACCGGCGCCGACCGCCTCATTTTTGCCTGCCCGACGCGAGGTGTCGGTAATGGCCGAGCTGACGCTTCCCGACGCCCCGACGGCCCCGTCGGTCGCGACCGACGGGGTCTGGCTGCGCTGTATCGAGTGCGGCCACGACCACCCCCCCTTCGAGGCGGTGGTCTACACCTGCGAGGAGTGCGGCGGGCTGCTCGAGGTCCGCTACGTGGACCACCCCACCTTCGACGAGTTCGACGGCACGGGCGTGTGGCGCTACGACGCGGCCCTCCCGTTCGAGGCGAGCGAGGCGCGGGGCGCCTCGAGCGACGACGGCGACGGCGCCGGGAGCGTGACGCTCCCGGAGGGCGACACGCCGCTGCACCGCGTCCCCCGGCTCGAGGCGTCGGTTGGCGTCCGGAACCTCCGGGTCAAGCACGAGGGGATGAACCCCACCGGCTCGTTCAAGGACCGCGGAATGACGGTCGGCGTCCGGGTCGCCCGGGAGCTCGGCGTCGACCGCCTGGCCTGCGCCTCGACTGGCAACACCTCGGCGGCCCTGGCGGCCTACGGCGCGCGCGCCGGCCTCGAGACGCTCGTGCTGCTGCCGCAGGGGAAGGTCGCCGCCGGGAAGATAGCGCAGGCGAGCCTCCACGGCGCGCGAATCCTCGAGGTCGACGGCAACTTCGACGACTGCCTCGACGTCGTCCAGGAGCTGGCCGACCGCGGCGAGGCGTACCTGCTGAACTCGCTGAACCCGTTCCGGCTCGAGGGCGCCCGGCGACGTGCCGAAGCTCACCGGCGTCCAGGCCGAGGGCGCCGCGCCGATGGTCGAGGCCGTCGAGTCCGGCGCCGAGGGCATCGAGCGGTGGGACGACGTCGAGACCGTTGCCACCGCCATCCGCATCGGCAACCCGGTCAACGCGCCGAAGGCGCTGCCCGGCATCCGCGAGACCGGCGGGACGGCAGTCGCCGTCTCCGACGAGGAGATAACCGACGCCCAGCGCGCGCTGGCCGGCGAGGGCGTCGGCGTCGAGCCGGCGTCGGCGGCCTCGCTCGCCGGTCTCCGGAAGCTCCGCGAGCAGGGGGTCGTCGGGTCCGGCGAGGACGTGGTCTGCCTGACGACCGGCCATCTGCTGAAGGACCCCGACGCGGCCGCCGAGGCCGGCGGCGACCCGGAACCAGTGCCGAACGACGCCGACGCCGTGCTGGCCCACCTGGCCGGCGAGGACGTCTCCGGCGGGCTCGTCGGCCGGCTCCGTGGGCTGTTCTAGTCCTCGCTCGCCTCGCCGTCCGCCGCTCCCTCTTCGTCCTCGCCCGCGTGGGGGTCGGGCCAGGTCACCCCGGCGAGGAACTCGACGCCGGTCTTCTGGGCGGCCCGCGATATCATGTGGGCACCGGTCGGCACCGTCAGGAAGAGGAAGACGATGCCGATGAGCGACGCGAGGCCGGCGCCGCCGGGGCCGAACCGGACGAAGCCGGCCAGGAAGACGGCGGCGGTCCCGAGCGTGGTCGGCTTGCTGGTGGCGTGCATCCGGTTGTAGACGTTCGGGAACCGCAGCAGGCCAACGGTCCCGACGGCGAGGAAGAAGGTTCCGAACGCGACCAGCGCGACCACCGTCAGGTTCCGGACGGTTGCGACGTCCACCATCGTCACTCCCCGCCTCCCGCGCTGTGCGTTCCGGCCGTCGAGCGGTTCGGTTGGCCCGTCACGGTCGCCTCCGTCGAGTGGTCCGGTCGTCCCGTCATGAGCGCTCCCGTCGGGTGATGATGTCGCCCTCGGTGAGGTACTTCGCGACCGCGACCGTCGAGAGGAAGCCGATGATGGCCAAGACGAGGCTGACGGTCACGTAGAGGCCGCGGTCGGTCTTCAGCGCGAACAGGACGGCGATGGCGACGACGTTGGTCGCGATGGCGTCCAGCGCGACGACCCGGTCGGGGACGGTCGGTCCCTGGACGACCCGGTAGCCACAGAGGAGACACAGCGCGGCGACGACGACCAGGGCGGCCTCGACTGCCACCGCGGCCAGCGCCTCACCGGCCATCGCCGTCACCCCCCGTCCCCTCGCGGTCCGTCCCGGGCGTCGGCTCCTCGCCGACGCCGGGTTCGGGCACCGTCTTCGGCTGCGGCGGGTAGTCCGAGGGGTGGACCCGCACCTCGCCCGCGGGGTCGCCGGGGTTGGCCCGTTCGTCGAATACCTCCAGCGCGTACTCCTCCCACTCGCGTATCGGGTCGACGACCGACCCGACGTCGCGCCCGTCGATGGTGTGGACGTAGAGGGCGTTCGCCTCGGGGTCGTGGTCCAGCGCCACCGTCCCGGGCGTGAGGGTGATGCTGTTGGCGATGGTGGTGACACCCAGCGGCGTCTCCACGCGCAGCGGGACGAGGATGACCTGCGGCTCCAGCGGCATCCCCGGTGCCAGCACCCGGTAGGCGACGTCGAAGTTGGCGACGACGATCTGCCAGAGGAAGGTCAGGACGTAGCGGACCAGGGCCGGAACGGCTCCGACCGTCCGCGCGAGGTCGATTTCCTCGGCGTAGAGCCGCCGGAAGAGGAACGCGACCGGCAGGCCGACCGCGAGCCCGGCGAAAAGCGACCGCAACAGCGGAATCGGCGCCGGTTTCGGGCCCGACACGAACACCCAGATGACGGCGAACATGAGGCCGGTGACGGGCCAGCGTCGGACCTTCATCCGCCGGCACCTCCCAGCACCGTCTCGACGTAGGCGTCGGT
>PXQM01000021.1:0-5574 GCA_003021325.1 Halobacteriales archaeon QH_10_70_21 | reverse complement strand
GACGGTCGCGAAGAGCGGTGACCGCTGGCCGAGCCCGCTCACGGCCGCGAGCCGCGTCGTGCCGGCCACGTCGCGGATGACCGCGGCCGAGAGGAAGAGCAGCCCCTTCGTCAGGGCGTGGTGCAGCGCGTAGATGAGCGCGGCGAGCAGGCCGAGCCGGCGCAGCGCCGGATTGCCCGCTGCGGCGGCGACGGCCACCGGGATGGCGATGAAGCCGATCTGGCTGATGGAGGAGTACGCCAGCAGGCCGTCCACGCTGTCGCGGTCGATGGCGCCGAGGCCGCCGAGGACGACGCTTGCGGCGCCCATCACACCGAGGACGGGCGCCAGCACGGTGAGCGGCGACTCGCCGGCGAGGCCGGGAACGGCGACCGACACCGACGCTCCGGCGAACACCGTGAAGTACAGCCGGACGATGGCGTAGACGCCGACCTTCTTCGTCACGCCGGCCAGCATGGCCGCGACGGGCATCGGCGCCGCCCGGTAGGCGCCGGGGACCCAGAACTGGAACGGCACCAGCCCGGCCTTCAGCGCGAAGGTGACGAACAAAAGCGCCGAGAAGCCGACCAGCGGCGGGGTCCGGACGCCGGCGGGCGACTCGGCGAGCAGTCGCGCCATGTCGGCCATGTTGAGCGTGCCGACCGTCGCGTAGAGCCCGCCGATGGCCAGCAGCATGCAGACGCCGCCGAGGACGTTCAGGACGACGTACCGCATCGCCGCCGCCGTGTGCTTGGCGCCGCCGTAGAAGGCCACGAAGACGTAGCTCGCCATCAGCATCACCTCGAACCACACGAAGAGGTTGAAGAGGTCGCCGGTGAGGAAGGCGCCGGTGACGCCGACGAGCAGCAGCTGGAAGGTGGGGTGGTAGTAGGTCTGCTGGTTGCGCCGGTCGACGAAGCGGACGGAGACGGCGACGGCGTACAGCGCCACGACCGCGGCGAGGACGAGCATGAACGCCGAGAGGGCGTCGGCGACGAGCGTGATACCGAACGGGGCCCGGATGTCCCCGACCTGGTAGGCGGCGGCGCCCGGCGCGTCCGGGCCGAGGACGACCGTCCACGCGAGGGCGGCGACGGCGGCGGCGTAGGCGGCGACGCCGGCGACGCTCGTCGCCCGCTGAAGGGCCGGGCGGCTCCCGACCGCCAGCGTGGCGACGGCGCTCCCGAAGGCGACGAGCAACGGCGCGACCACGACCGTCCCCGTCATCGGTTCCACTCCGTGACGACCATCGTTCCGTTCTCCTCGTAGGCGCGGTACGACAGCACCAGGGCGAAGGCGGTCATCCCGAAGCTGATGACGATGGCGGTGAGCACGAGCGCCTGCACCACCGGGTCGGCGGTCGCCGGGAACGGCTTCTCGCTCGAGGTCAACACCGGCACCAGCTCGCCGGTACCCTCCTGGATGCCGCCCATGGCGATGAGGTAGACGTTGGCGGCCTGCGAGATGACGGCGATGCCCCAGACGACGTGGACCACGTCGTCCCGCAGCAGGAGGAAGGTCCCGAGCGCGAAGAGGACGCCGACGGCGACCGCGACGACGAGGCTCATTCGGCACCCACCACCGAGAGCATGGCCAGGAGCCCGCCGACGACCACGCAGTAGACGCCGACGTCGAAGACCAGCGCCGACGCCAGTTCGTACTCGCCGAGCACGGGCACGTGGACGTACATGTAGTCCTGGGCGAGGAACGGTTCGCCCAGCACCATTCCGGCGAGGCCGCCGGCGAACGCGACCGCGAGGCCGAACGTGAACAGCCGGCGGTAGGCGGCGACGGTCCGGTGCTCGAGGATGCCGGGCCCGGGGTCGACCTCGCGGCCGAGGACGCCGATTTCGAGGTAGTCGAGCCCGTAGGCGACGTACACGAGGACGAACGCCGCGACCGTGAGGACGCCCCCGATGAAGCCGCCGCCGGGGGCGTTGTGGCCGCCCAGGAACAGCGAGACCGCGACCACGAGGACGATGGGCACCACGATCCGGGCGGTCGTCCGCATGATGGTCGTCGTCACTGCGTCTCACCCCGGCTGCGCATCGTCAGCAGCACCAGCACCGACATCGCCGCCAGCAGGATGACCGCCGCCTCGCCGAAGGTGTCCAGCGCCCGGAAGTCCGTCAGAACGACGTTGACGACGTTCTTGCCGCCGCCCTCCTTGACGGCGGTGTCCTTGTACTCGGTCGCCGTTGGCGACAGCGACGGGTCTGGAGCGGCGACGAGCGCCGCGACGAACGCCGTCGCGCCGACGACGAGCGACAGAGCGGCGTCCCTGACGGCGACGCTCGCCCGCAGTTCGGCGTAGTAGGCCGGCAGTTCCTCGATGACGAGCAGGAAGACGACGAGCAGGAGCGTCTCGACGACCAGCTGCGTTAGCGCGAGGTCCGGCCCCGAGGCGAGCACGTAGAAGACCGCCACCATGAACCCGAGGATGCCGAGCGTCAACACCCCGGCGACGTGGGAGGGCGCCAGCGTCACCGCCAGGCCCGCGACGGCCGCGACCGCGAGGACGAGTATCATCGCGGTCGGCACCGGTGGCCCGGACGGCAGCGAGACGGCCGTGCCGGTCGCGAGGAACCCGAGCAGGACGAACGCACACGTCGTCGCCAGCACCCAGATGACGTAGCTCCGTATCAGGCCGCTGTGGACGGTGGCGTCGAGCCGGTTGCTCGTCCGGTCGCCCCACGACAGCAGCCAGTCGTAGAGGTTGCTCGGCCGTGCGAGCGTCGACCCGGCCTCGAACTGCGCGATGCGGTCCCGGACCCGTTCGACGGCGGGGTAGGCGGCGACGCCCCCGACCAGGGCGACGAGGCTCATCAGCGCGGGGCCGGTCGGTTCGGTCGGAACCTTCGTCTTGACGCTGACGGATTCGACGGCCGTCACCGCAGCGGCGTCGCCGACCACGAGGCCGACGGCGAGCTCCGGCGCGACGCTCGTGACGGCGGTCAGCGCCGCCAGTGCCGCCGGCGGCGCGACCAGGACGGCGGGTGGACGGTGGACGTCCGTGACGGTCGCCGGCCGGTCGCCGAGGAAGGCTCCGAGGAACCGCAGCGAGTACAGCACCGTGAAGACGCTGGCGGCGACCGCGACCGCCGGGTAGAGCCAGTAGAGCCCTCCCTCCGCGAGGGCGGTCTCCCAGGCGGCCTCGAACAGCAGCTCCTTCGAGTAGAAGCCGCCGAACGGCGGGGCGCCAGCCATGCTCAGGACCGTCACACCGGTGACCGCGGCGGTGACCGGGAGGTCCCGCCACAGGCCGCCGAGCTCGTCGACCCGCCGGGTGCCGACCTCGTGGGCGACGATCCCGGCCACGAGGAACAGCGCCGCCTTGAACAGCGCGTGGTTGAACAGGTGGAAGACGCCGGCCTCGGCGCCGTAGTGGGTCCCGAAGCCGAAGCCGGCGATCATCAGTCCCAGGTGGCTCGCCGTCGAGTACGCCAGAAGCTCCTTGATGTCGTTGGCGACGACCGCCAGCACGGCCCCGACCGTCATCGTCAGCAGGCCGACGGTCACGACCAGCAGCGTCCAGGCCTCGCCGAGGAACAGCGGCCGGACCCGTCCGACGACGTAGACGCCGACCTTGACCATGGTCGCGGAGTGGAGGAACGCCGAGACGGGGGTCGGCGCGACCATCGCGTTCGGCAGCCAGAAGTGCAGCGGCACCTGGGCGGACTTGGCGCCGGCGGCGACGACGACGAGGACGAGCACGGGGACGAACAGCCCCGCCTCCTCGAGGGTGGCTCGCATCGCGGCGATGCTCGCCTCGTCGGCGAGCATCGTCGCGAGGTCGAAGGTGCGGCTCCCGAGGGCGGGGCCGCTGGCGATAGAGAGAATCAGCAGCGCGAACAGCAGACAGAGGCCGCCGCCGACGGTGATTATCATCGCCATCCGGGCGGAGTAGCGGGACTCGCCGTCCTCGGTGTGGTAGCCGATGAGGACGAACGAGCAGACGCTCGTCAGCTCCCAGAAGAGGAACAGCGCCACCAGGTCGGAGGCGAAGGCGACGCCGAGGATCGAGCCCATGAACGCCGAGAGGGTCGCGTAGAACTGCGCGAGGTTCGGCTCCCCGTGCATGTAGCGGGCGGCGTAGGCGAAGATACAGACGCCGATGCCGCTGGCGAGCAGCCCGAACAGCAGCGCCCAGGCGTCGACCCGGAGCCGCAGCGCCACGCCCATCGAGGGGACCCAGTCGACCGCGAGGGTTCCGCTGGTCCCGAGCCGCGAGGCAACGAGGGCGAACGAGGCGAGGGCGACGGCAGCGCCGACGTAGCCGACCCGGTCGCCGAGGAGCCGGTGCAGCACGGGGATGGCCCCCGCGGCGACGAACGGGAGTGCGACCGCCACGAATACGAACTCCATCGAACGTTTCCAACGAGTGCCACGGCGTCCTTAACGCTACCGGGGTCGCTGGGAGGGACGCCCGTCGGTCGGCCAGGCTATTTGTGGGCTCCGGCACACGCGGAGCCATGGCTAACGAGCACGGCATCGTCATCCACATCACGACCGACGGGACGGGCGGCTGGCAGACGGCGCTGCGGAACCTCCGGAATCTGGTGAACGACGAGTCGGTGACGACGCCGACCAACCGGATGCTGGTGGTCGTAAACGGCCCCGCGGTCCGGTTCCTGCTTGCGTCGTCGCCGGACTCCCGGAAGCTGACTCGCCTGACCGGGGCGGGCGTCAGGATCGACGCCTGCGAGAGCTCCCTGTCGCGGTTCGGCTACGACCCGGCCGACCTCGCGCCGGGGGTGACGACCGTCGCCTCCGGGGTCGCCGAAGCGGTACGCGTCCAGCAGGGCGACACCGGCTACCTGAAGCTGCCCTGAGGGGATTCAGGCCGGCGCTCCGGATTCGACGGCGCTCCCGGTCAGCCGCACCGTCTCGGTCGACTCGCCGGCCGGGACCTCGAGTTCGTGGGTCACGAGCGTCGTCGCCAGCGTCACCGTCGCCGGGGCGTCGCTCTCGATTTCGACCGTGACCTCGTCGTCGACGTCGATGCCGGCCTCCTCGACCCACAGCGTGACCGAGTCGACGCCCTCCAGGCGGACCTCGAGGCGGTTCTGGGGGCCGGTCCGGGCGCCGACCCCCACTGGACGCCGCGGCTCAGGTGCCGCCGCGGCTCGCGGCCGTACTCGGTGAACGTGCCCACCTCCGGCGGGGCGTACCCGTCGGCGTACGAGATGGCGTCGACGAGCCCGGAGTTCCGGTCCTCGCTGGTGGTGATGTCGGAGACCCAGTAGGCGCCGTCGTGGACCAGGTCGACCTCGGGGTGGTCGAGTTTCGGGAGGTGCCGGTAGGTCACCCGCCGGGGGTTCCTGATGACCTTGGTCCGGGCGACGAACTCGGGGATGCCGGTCCACCGGTCGCGGACGCCGAACGAGAGGTGCGTCTCCGCGGGGAAGACGTCGAACTGGTGGCGGTAGCCGTGCTTCCTGAGCCGGCGGGCGTAGTTGTCCGGCGAGATGATGGGCACCAGCGGGTCCCCGCGCCGTTCCAGATGAGCATCGGGACGTGCCGGAGGTTCGCCGTGATCTCGAGGGCGCTCGAGGGGTCCTCGGTGAAGACGTTGAGCAGCTGGCCGCCCCCATC
>PXQM01000059.1 GCA_003021325.1 Halobacteriales archaeon QH_10_70_21 | reverse complement strand
GCACGACCGGATGGATGCCATGGTCGAGGAACTGCGCGAGGTGGCCGACGGGGACGTCGGCGGTGCCCGCCGTCCGCTCCCGCTCGCGGACCTGGCCGAGGAGTGCTGGGCCGGGGTCGACCCCGCCGGTGCGGAGCTGGTCGTCGAGACGGACGCGACCGTCGTCGCCGACCGCGCGCGGCTCCTGCGGCTGTTGGAG
This sequence comes from Halobacteriales archaeon QH_10_70_21, assembly GCA_003021325.1. The sequence continues at coordinate 7,726 of PXQM01000059.1, read as the reverse complement.
AACCTGTTCCGGAACGCAGTCGAACACGGGTCGACGAGCGTCCAGCTCTCGGACGATGACGGCTCAGCTGCGGGGACGGGACCCCTCGCCGGGCGTCGCCGACGCACGAGCGCCGACCTGACGGTCACGATCGGCACGCACGAGGACGGCTTCTACGTCGCCGACGACGGCCCGGGCATACCGGCAGCCGAACGCGAGCGGGTGTTCGAGGAAGGGTACACGACGGGCGACGACGAGACCGGACTCGGGCTCGCCATCGTTCGCCGAATCACTGCGGAACACGGGTGGTCGGTAGACGTGACGGAGAGCGAGGCTGGCGGCGCGCGGTTCGACGTGACCGGTGTCGAACTCCGGTCAGGACAGTAGCGGGACGCAGACGGCGTCGGCTGCGTCTCACCGGCGGGGATGGACGACGTCCCGGCACTCGGGACACTCCGCGAAGATCCGCGTTCCGTCACCGCCCTGATACCGGATGAGCATCCGCGTCTTCGGGATTGCGGTCGTACAGTTCGGACAGCGGCCGAGCCGGTCTGATTCGTTCATCTCCTCGTGTCCTCCGTTCAGTCGGGAGCACCGTCCGCGCCGGGGTCGGGGATGGCGTCGGACAGCCCGTCGTTGCGCGCCACCGCGCTCGCGTCCTCGGCGACCGTCGTCCCCTCGCCCTCGCCGACCTGCCGGGCGTCCGACGGCGTCGACCGCCGCTCGACGAGCGTCTCGGTCCCGGTCACGTCGACGAAGAGCGCAGCCATGGGTCGCCCCTCGGGGCCTTCGTCGTCGGCGGACGCGCCGCCGTCCGTGCGAAGCTCCCGGGTCGTGGCTCCCGATGCGTCTCGGTTTTTGGCGTCGTGACGACCGCCGTCGGTGCCCGGATTCGCGTCCATCGGTCCGTGCTACCGTGTGTCGAGAGAGGTTTTTGTTACCTGGATTGTACCGCGCCGGAGGCCACGGTAGGAGTAGATTAACCGCGGTTGCGCCGACGAGGGTGTGGCCGCCGCCGGCCGACCGTATCAGGCCTCGATTATCTCGTCGTCGTCGAACTCCGGGACCACGACCGAGCCGTCCAGCGCGGTCACCGCCCGGCCGCCGACCTCGACGGGGTCCGAGCGGGCACGCACACGCACGGTGCCGGGCCGGTCGACGAAGTGCCCCTGCTCCAGGACCATCTCCTCGGGCAACTCGCCGTCGAACGCCTCGACCTCCCGGAGGTACGCGCCGACGGCGCCCGAGGCGGTCCCGGTGACGGGGTCCTCGTCGACGCCGGCCGCCGGCGCGAACATCCGGCCGTGCAGCGTCGAGTCGACGTCCAGCGCGTCGAAACTGAACGCGTAGACGCCGGTCACGTCGAGCTCCTCGGTCAGGGCGGCTATCGCGCCCGTGTCCGGCTCGAGGCCGGAGAGCGCCGCCAGGAAGTTCACGGGCACGACCAGGAACCCGAGTCCGGTCGAGGCGGTCGCGAGCGGCAGGTCCGCGCCGACGTCCCGGAGCGTCGCCGGGTCCGCCCCCAGCGCGTCGGCCACCCGCTCGTAGGCCACGTCGACCGTCTCGACGACCGCGTCGTCCTGGGTCATCCACACCATCCCATCGTCGACGGTGACCTCGATGACGCCGACGTTCGTCTCCAGGCTGTGCGTGCCCGCGTCTATCTCACCCGCCTCCGCCAGCCAGGCGTGGCTCGCGACCGTCGCGTGGCCGCAGAGGTCGACCTCCTGGCCCGGCGTGAAGTAGCGTATCCGGCGGTCCGCCGCCTCGCTCTCGGTGAGGAAGGCCGTCTCCGAGGCGTTCAGCTCGCGGGCGATGGCCTGCATGGCGGCCGCCCCGAGCCCGCCGGCGTCGGGGACGAGTCCGGCCGCGTTGCCCGAGAGTGGCTCGCTCGTGAACGCGTCGACGAGAAGTGCGCGTCGGGTCTCCATGTGCCCGACGTGCGGCCGCCCGGACTTAAGTGTGCGCCGGTCGCGGGGGGCACCTCAGACGGTGAAGCCGGTTCCGAGGTTCGAATCTGTTGTGCCGCCGACGGCGTCCCACTCGGTGCCGTCGGCGCTGACCTCGACGGGGCCGAAGGTGCCGGCGCCGGGGTCCGAGCCGACCGTCACGAAGTCCGCCGACGACCTCGTACCCGTGGGACGCGGACCGCCGCGCCGACGCCGGACGCGGCGCCGATGCTCTTGAGTACCGCCCGCCGTGTGCTGTCCGGTAGCGAATCCTGCGACATAGTTCACCATTCACAGAGGTACAAAAAGCCACTCTGACAAGCCCGTCCGAACGTCCCCTCGCCGGAGCGGCTCCGCCGGTCGGCGGACGGACAGATTAACGGCACGTGCCCGCCTTGCCCCACCCATGAGCGAACTCCCGGACGAGTTCAAGTGCACCGTCACGAACTGGGAGTACATCTACGGGCTCTGTCGCGACGTGGCCGACGAGGTGAAGGCGGCCGACTTCGAGCCGGACGTCGTCGTCGCGCTGGCCCGCGGCGGCTGGTTCGCCGGCCGCTGTCTCTGTGACTTCCTCGGGCTGGACGACCTGACGAGCCTGAAGATGGAGCACTACGTCGGCACCGGCGTCAAGGCCGACGAGCCGCAGGTCCGCTACCCGATGCCGGAGGGCAGCGTCGAGGGCAAGGACGTCCTCGTCATCGACGACATCGCCGACACCGGCGGCTCCATCCGCCGCGCACACGAGTACGTCACCGAGCGCGACCCCGCCGAGGTGCGGACGGCGACGCTGCAGCTGCTCCAGACCAGCGAGTTCGAACCCGAGTTCGTCGGCGAGCGCCTCGAGGAGTGGACCTGGGTGGTCTACCCCTGGAACTTCATCGAGGACATGGTGGACCTCGTCGAGGGCGTCATGGAGAAGGCGGACCGGGACGGCTTCGCCCGCGACGACATCCGCCACTACCTCGCCGACTACCACCGCATCGACCGCATCGAGATGGAGATCGCACAGCCGGACCGCCTCGACGAGGTGCTCGCGGAGATGGAACGGCGCGGCGTCGTCGAGCGGGCCGCCGCGGACCGCTGGACGCTGGCGTAGCGTGGTCGACGCCCGCGATGGTCCGGCCGCCCCTGACGCCCGCTGGGCCGACCGCCGGGATCTCCTCGAGTGCGAGCGGCGCAGGGAGCCGGCGGGCGCGCCATGCTGAGCGCCGTCGACGACACCGCCCGCAGGCGCGCGCCGCGCGCTTGGGCGCTCTGGAAGGCCAGCCGGCCCTCGCAGCTGCTCCTCATCGTCGCCGTCTACGCGCTGGGCGTCGCCGTCGCCGTCGCCCGCGGCGCCACCCTCGCGGAGCCGCCGCTTCTCGCCGGCCTGGCCGCGCTGCTGCCGACCGCGGCCGGCGTCCACTACGCCAACGAGTACGCCGACTACGAGACGGACGCCCTGACGGAACGGACGCCGTTCTCCGGCGGGAGCGGCGCGCTCCACACGACGGGGCTCCCCCGCCGGCTGACGGCGAAGGCAACGGTCGTCGCCCTGACCGTCGGCGGCGTCGCCGCGGCGCTGCTCGCACTCGAGGGGCTCCTGTCGCGGCGCGGGGCGGGGCTCCTGGCCGCCATCGGCGTCCTCGGGGTGCAGTACTCGGTGCCGCCGCTGGCGTTCTCCCGGCGAGGGCTCGGCGAACTCGTCAACGCGCTGCTCGGCGGGCTGGCGCTGCCGTGGTACGGGGCCGCCGTCGTGGGCGGCCTTGACCGCCAAGCGGCGCTCGCCGTCCTCCCCTTCGCTGTCTTCGTCTTCGGCAACCTGCTCGAGACGCAGTGGCCGGACCGTCGCGCCGACGCCGACGTCGGCAAGGACACCCTCGCCGTCCGGTGGCCGGCCCGCCGGCTGCAAGCGGCGTACGCGCTGTGTGTCGTGGCCGGCTTCGCGGCGCTCCTCGCGCTCACCGACGGCGTGCTGTCTGCGGCGCCGGACGTCCTGCCGTGGACGGTTACCCTCGCGACGCTCCCCGCCACGCCGCTTTTCGCCTGGGGGACCGCCCGCTACACCAGGCGGGAGGCGCCGTACCCGGCGGTCCTGGGGATGGTACTGGTCGCCGTTCTGCAGTTGCTCGCGTGGACCTACGTGGCCGTCGGCTGATACCGGGCGACGTGCCCTGCGTGAGTCCGCTCAACCCGGCGGTCGTTCTCCGCCCGGAGTTCGAGCCGGGACCGGTCGGGGCGCTCGAGGGACCGGCGCCGGCAGTACGGGCCACCCGGCACACAGACAGAAGTACCCCGGGTGCGAACGGCGCCCATGCTCGGCATCATCGGCGGAAGCGGCATCTACGAATCGCTCGGGTTCGACAACAGCTACGAGGACCGCGCCCGGACCCCGTTCGGGTCGCCGAGCGCGCCGCTGGAGGTGGGCGAGGTGGCCGGCACCGAGGTTGCGTTCCTGCCCCGTCACGGACGGAGCCACCAGTACGACCCGACGAACGTCCCCTACCGGGCCAACGTCTACGCCCTGAAGCAGGCGGGCGTCGACCAGGTCGTCGCGACGAACGCCGTCGGCAGCCTCCGGGAGGCGCTGTCGCCCCGGACGCTCGTCGTCCCCGACCAGCTCTTCGACCGGACCCGCGACCGCGAGCGTTCCTTCTTCGGCGACGGCGTCGTCGTCCACGTCCCGATGGCCGAGCCGTTCTGCGGCCGCCTCGCCGGCCACCTGCTCGACTGCGCCGACGCTGCGGACGCCGAAGTGGTCGGGGGCGGCACGCACGTCACCATCGAGGGCCCGCAGTTCTCGACGAAGGCCGAAAGCGAGTTCTACCGAAGCCGTGGCTTCGACATCATCGGCATGACGACCGTCCCGGAGGCCCAGCTGGCCCGCGAGGCCGAGATGTGCTACGTCTCGCTGGCCGGCGTCACCGACTACGACGTCTGGCACGACGAGGAAGAGGTCTCCCTCGAGACGGTGCTCGGCCATGCGGCCGCCAACGAGGAGTCGATGTCCGCACTCCTCGAGTCGCTCATCGAGGCGCTCCCCGACGAGGACTGCGAGTGCCACCACACCCTCGAGAACGCCATCAACACGCCGCCGGAGGCCATCGACCGCGAGGCCCGGCAGGGCGTCTCGCTGCTGATAGACGACTACCTCTGACGGCGGTCCGGACTCCCGGACGGGGCGTCGCGATTCGGGACCGCCGTGCTGACACGGGTCGGCAGTGTCCCCTCCGAGCCCTCGACAGGTGGCCACCGCAAACGCTCTTTCGCGTCGAAAACGGCCGCGACGACCCGCGTCAGTCGTCGGCCGTGGCGGCCTGCTCGCCGCCGACCGCGCCAGGGTCCTGTATCCAGAGGTCGCCGAAGAGCTCGTCCTGTTCGAGGCGGACCCGGCCCCGGTGGGCGAGGAAGAGCAGCCCCAGGTACGTGTCGACGACCGACCCGCCCGCCTCCCGCACCTCGGCGAACAGCACCTCGTCGCGGCCCCCGTCGTAGTGGCTCTGGAGGGCGACGTAGACGTCGTTGATGATGTCCTCCATGTGCTCGTCGTGGGCCGTCCCGGTGACGTCGTCGGCGGTCGGCTCGTCGTCCATCCGGAGGTCGTCGCCCGCGCGGTAGTCGAGGGTCTGGGTCCCGCGGCCGTAGCCGGACGGCGACTCCGAGGTGTCGTAGGTCCGGGACTCCTTCCACCAGGTGTCCCGCTCGCGCTCCCGGAGGTCCCGGACCAGCTCGTCCAGCGTCTCCGGCGTTCCCCGGGCGCGCTTGCGCTCGATGCGGCGGTCCATCTCGGCCGCCAGCTGGTCGAAGGGGTCGACGCCCGGCGCCGCCTCGCCGTCCATCGGCTCGGCCTCCCCGGGCTCCCCCTCGAGGGCCGCCTCGGGCTCCTCGTCGGTCCACATCGCGTCGCTCTTCATCCGCAACAGCACCGACGCGTAGAACAGCGCCCGGCCGCCCGTCCGGAGGTCCGCCTCGTCCAGTCGGTCGAGGAACTTGTCGGTGACCGTCACTACGTCGATGTCCCAGGGGTCGATCTCGCCCTCCTCGGCCAGTTGGACGAGCAGCTCGACGGGCTCGACCTCGTCGTTGTCGGCCGCCGGCGACGAGACGTCGAACTCCGAGAGGACCGCGTCGTCCGGGTCATCTCCGTCCGACGGTGCCCCGTTCCCCGCGAGGTCCGGGCCGGTGCCGTTCTCGCGGCGCCGCTTCTCGTCGTCGTGTCCCGCGATGTCCAGCGGAACCTCGTCGGCGGCACCGCCGTCGGCTCTCGCTTCCCCGGAGGGGCCGCTCGGACCCTTCGAGGGCCCGCTCCGCTCCCCGCTCGGGTCTCCCGAGGACTCCCTTCGCTCGTCCTCGCTGCCTCGCGGATCGCCCCGCTCCCCGCTCGGGTCTCCCGAGGACTCCCTTCGCTCGTCCTCGCTAGTCATCGGCCGGCACCTCCCCACCCTCCGCCGACAGGTCGATACCCGTCACGGCGGAGACGTTGTCCTCCTGCATCATCACGCCGATGGCGCGCTCGGAGCGCTCCAGCAGCGCCGCGCGGTGCGAGACGACGACGAACTGTGCGTCGCCGGCCAGCTCCTCGACCATCTCGCCGACCATCTCGGCGTTGGCGGCGTCGAGGAACGCGTCTACCTCGTCCAGCGCGTAGAACGGCGCCGGGTTGTACCGCTGGATGGCGAAGATGAACGCCAGCGCGGTCAGCGACTTCTCGCCGCCGGACATCGCGTCGAGCCGCTGGACCGGCTTGTCCTCCGGCTGGGCCCTCATCGTCAGCCCGCCCTCGAAGGGCTCGGCGGGGTCCTCCAGCACGAGTTCGCCCGTCCCGTCGGAGAGCCGCGCGAAGATGTCCTCGAACTGGTCGTTGATGCCCTCGTAGGCGTCCATGAACGTCTCCTTCTTGCGGGCCTCGTAGGCGTCGATGCGCTCGCGGATGCCGTCGGCCTCCTCGACCAGCGTCTCGCGCTTCGTCTGGAGCTCCTCGAGCTCCTCCTCGACGCGGTCGTACTCGTCGATGGCGAGCATGTTGACCGGCTCCAGCGCCGACATCTCGTCCTCGAGGCGCTCGATCTCGGACTCGACGGTGTCGTGGTCCGGTATCTCCTCGGGGTCGTAGTCGGCGACCTGCGAGGCCAGCTCGTCGACCTCCCACTCCAGGCGGTCGGTGGCGTCCTCGAGTGCCTCGCGGTCGGACTCGACGGCCGCGACCCGGTCGGCCTGCTCGTCGCGGGCCGACTTCGCGTCCTCCAGCTCCGCCCGCAGCTCGTCGCGCTCGGACTTGAGGTCGGCCAGCTCGGCCTCCAGCTCCTCGACGGCCGCCTCCTTCTCCTCGAGCTTCGCCTCCTGGTCGGCGACCTTCTCCTCGAGCTCGACGATGGCCGCCTCGGCCTCGGCCTTCCGGTTCTGGGCCGCCTCGATGTCGTCGTGGAGCTCCTCGATGGCGTCCTCGGCGTACCCCTTCTCGAGCTCGAGCTCGTTGAGGTCGCCGTCGAGGTCGCTCATCCGGTCTTCGAGCTCGGCGATCTCCTCGCGGATGGACTCGGCCTCGCTCGTCAGCTCGGGGATGTCCGAGTCCTGCAGCTCCGCCTCCAGTTCGTCTATCTCGGCCTCCAGCGACTCGATTTCGGCCGTCCTCTCGTCGATGTCAGCCTCCAGGGCCTCCATCTCGTCGGCGACCGCCTCGCGCTCGTCCTCGATGTCCGCGAGTTCGTCCTCGAGGCGCTCGATGCGCGCCTCGACTGACTCGCGTTTGTCCTCGACTGACTCGATGTCCGTCTCTATCTCGCGGACCTGTTCGGCGGCGTCGGACTGCCGGTCGC
>PXQM01000058.1 GCA_003021325.1 Halobacteriales archaeon QH_10_70_21 | reverse complement strand
AAGCCCTCGGCACTCTCGACTCCCAGGACTCGCTGCGCTCCTCGGTCGCGTTGCTCCCTGTGGTGCTTGCCTCGTCCGGGTTCGTCGAGAGCGCCTCGAACTGGAGCCACACGAAGGTACCCGTCGTGTCCTGCGTGAGCACCTGGTCGATCTCGATCCCGATTTCCGCCCCCGTCTCGAGGTCGCCCTCGACGAGGTGGTCATCGAGAATCTTTTCGGTGAGCGTCTGTCCCATAACGTCCGCCCATCGACCGCCCACAGATATAAATCCGGCGTGTTCGCCGCGTATTGCGGCTCCCTCGGTCGGTTCCGCTGGATTCGTTGCGCACGAACGTACGGGTTTCCCGGAAAGAGCGTTAACGACCCGAACGGGCGAAGGCGACCCCGTCTCTTCAGTCCCGTCGCGACGGGGCTCTCTTCGGTCGAATCCCGCTATCGTGGGTCGCTTCTCTCCCCGCTCGCAACTCCGGGACGCCGAGCAGCGCGAAGGGTCCCGCTACGCCAACCGGGAGAACGCGAGGTTACCGCTGGTGTCCTCGATGAGTATCTCGACCACGTCGCCCTCGCTGGCGCCCGGGACGAAGATGGTGTAGTCGCCGCGGTGGGCGACGCCGTCGCCCTTCCGGCCGGTGTCGGTCACCTCGACGGGGTAGGTCTCGCCGGCCTCGACCTCGTTTTTCGTCTGCTGGGTGGTCGCCGACCCGCTCTTCTTCTGGACCGGGCGGAACGCACCGCAGGCGTCACACCGGAGCATCATCGTCCGGTCCTCCTGCACCAGGCGCGTGTCCGGCAGCCCGCACTCGCTGCAGCGGACGTACTCCTCGGTGTACTCCTCGACCGCGCTCTCGAAGTCGCGGGCGGCGAACTCGCCGTTGTACCGGCCGACCCCCGACTGGAGCTTCCCGGAGGTCGCCAGCGAGCGCTGGAGGAACCGGTGGAGGTGGTCGGTGTTCCGGTTGAGGGCGTCGGCGACCGCGTCCAAGTTGTTGAACCGCGTGAACGCGCCGTCGGCCTGCGCGACGGCGTCGGGGACCGAGAGCCGGTCGCCGCCCGACTCGATGTCGGGGACGGCCGAGAGCGCCCGGTCCAGGCTGGCTTCGTAGTCCATACCGACGGGAGGCGGCGGCGACGGAAATGGGTTCCGAGAGCGAAACGACTTGTGGACGGAGCCCCGACGGCCGGCATGGAGCCGACGTCGCCACAGGAGGCCTGCTTCGAGACCGGCATCAAGTTCGGGTCGCTGTACCACCAGTTCGCGGGTACGCCCGTCTCCCCCGACAGCGCCGGGAGCCTCGAGACCGCCATGGAGGCGGCCATCGAGAACCAGCCGTACTGCGAGTCGGTGACCGTCGACGTCCTGGAGGACGACCTCGCGGCCGAACTGGACGGCCGGTCGGCCGACTACACCGAACTGACCGGCCGGTTCATGGAGGTCGAGATGGTCGTCGCCTACGAGGACCGTACGGTCCGGGCGTCGATGGCGATGGACGGCGACTACCCCCTGATGCGGCTCGAGGAACTCGAGGAGCGGTGACCCCTCGCGCGGTACATCTGCTATTCTAGCCTGACCTTTTAAGTTCGCGCTCCGTCGAACCGGACGTATGACCCTCCACGCGCTCGACGTACTCGGAGACGCGATAACCGCGACGAGGGAGTACCGCCCCGAGGGAATGGGACAGTGGCTGTGGGTGGCCCTGGCCGCACTCCTCGTCGGGTCCCCCGGCATCAGTCTGCCGACCGGCGGTGGCGGCACCGGGACCGGCGGGACCGGGACCGGGACCCAGGAGCTGCCCCCGGAGGCGCGCTCGGAGCTCCCCGGGCAGATTCCCCAGGAGGTGCTCGGGGCCGTCGTCGCCGTCGTCGCTGTTATCTGGATACTGTTCGCCGTGCTCGGCGCGCTGCTGGAGTTCCCGTTCTTCGTGTGGCTCCGCGACGGTGAGGTCGATACGTTCGCCGAGATGCGCGCCCACCTCGGCCAGGCTCTCGGACTGGCGGCGTTCCGGGTCCTGCTCGGGGCCATCGGGGTCGGGCTCGTGGCGGCGCTCCTCGTTGCCACCGTCGGGACCGGCGGCACCCCCTTCGAGTACCTGGTGGCGGCCGGCAGCCTCGGCGTCGTGTTCGCGCTCGTCGGGCTGCCGGTCGGCGTCGTCACGGCGTTCACGACCGCCTTCGTCGTCCCGACGATGATGCTCGAGGACACCGGCGTCATCGGCGGCTGGCGGCGGTTCTGGTCGACGCTCGCCGGCGCGCCGAAACAGTTCCTCGTCTACGCGGTCGCCGTGGCGGTGCTCGCCTTCGTCGGCGGCCTCGCCGTCCTCATCACCGCCGTGCTGGCGCTGATTCCGGCGCTCGTCGTCGGCGGCATCCTCGGCGTCGTCGTGGGGGTCGCGCTCTCGTCGACCGTCGGAATCGCCGTCGCCGCGGTCATCGGCGGGGTCACGTTCACTGTCGTCTTCCTGGCCGCGTCCGCGCTGGTGGAGGTGTTCCTCCGCTACTACGCGCTGTTCGTCCTCGCCGAGGTCGACGGCGAACTGGACTTCGCCCCGGAGCGACGCCGGGCGGTCCGCAGCGGCGACGGCGGCGCCGACGACACTCCCTCGAGCGGGGCCGACGACCCGCAGGTCGGCCCGCAGTAACCGCGCGCGCCGGGTTTCACTTTCGCTTTCCGGCGTGTTTTTAACCAGCAGGGCGACGAACGTGCCGGTATGAGTCAGGCGACGCTCGACAACGACGAACTGTTCGACGAGGCGGCAAGCGAGATGCGCGAGGACGTCGAATCGAGCCTCGCCGACGCGAAGGCCGCCCTCCCCGAATCGGACGACATCTGGGACGCCGACGCCGACAACAGCCTGGGCGTGCTCAACGGTCTGAAGGGCGCTCTCGACACCGGCGACGCCGAGGACCACCTCCGGAGCGCAAAAAAGCAGTTCGTGGTCGGCAAGAAGGCCGATGCCTTCGACGACGCCGACGATCTCGAGGCCGATATCGCCGAGCTCGAGGGACTCCTCGAGAGTATCGTCGAGGCCCACGACCAGGTGAGCGACCTCACGGCGACCATCCCGGAACTCCGGGGAACCCTCGAGGACGCCCACGAGGACGCCGACGACTGATAGTGATTATTGCGACTCGTTACCGCCGGGGAGTCGCGGTTCGTGCGCTTCGGCCCGCGAACCGACCGTTCACGCGACGTGATCACGAAAATAATCGCAATGATCACTATGATTCGTACGGATTGCCGTAGTCCGGGACCGGCCGTCGCGGACCCGCACCGGCGACGACCGGTCCATCGGTACGACGATTCCGTATCAGGCCACCCGCGAGGCGACCGCGTCGAGCACGTCCGCCAGCCCGGCCGCCGATTCCGCCAGCAGTTCCTCGCCGAGCGCCGCGTTCCCGTCGCGAGGGTCCCCGACGACCCCGCTGTCGGTGAACGACGAGGAGTCGTACGCCAGATTCGTCCCGTGGAGCCACTCGCCCCAGCCACCGGAAGCGCCGTCGGCGGCCGCCTCCGTGCGGTCCTCTCGGACCAGCTCGGGGTGGAGGTGCCGGATGAACGACGTCTCGGCGGGACCGCCGTGGCCCAGGTTCTCGAAGTCGACGGCGTCGAACCAGGTGTAGGGGACGGCGTAGCCGTCGCCATCGCGGGTGTACCGCGCACAGAGCTCTCGGAGGGCGGCGGCGTTGCCGCCGTGGCCGTTGACCACGACGACGCCGTCGAGGCCGTGGTGCGCCAGGCTCTCCACCGTTTCGCGGACGTACGCGCGGAAGGTGTCCTCGCTGACCCACAGCGTCCCGTCGAAGTCGCGGTGCTCCTCGGCGACGCCGACGGGGATGGTCGGGCCGACAAGCGCCCGGCCGCCGTGGTCGTCGGCGTAGCGCTCGACGCCGGCCTCGGCGATGGCCTCGGCGGTCATGAAGTCCACGCCCAGCGGCGCGTGCGGGCCGTGCTGTTCGGTGCTGCCGACGGGCAGAGCTGCGAGGTCGGCCTCGGCGTCACGGACGTCGGTCCACGTCGACTCTGGGAGGTTCATACGAGACCCAGACGCGGCGCCGGCTTGTAAGCGATGGTCCACCGGATGGGGCGACCCAGCCGGAGCTGCAGGTGTCGGAACGGTCCGCGAGAGACCGGTGAGGGCTCGTGCTGCCGGCCGCAACCGCGCGGTGCGGTTCCTGCCAAAATGTCGGTCTCCAGGGGTCTCCCGCCGGGTTCGCGACGGAACATGTACGGGGGGCAGCCAGCAGTTTCAGCCGGCGCTCGCGTCGCTCGGGGCGTCGACGCCACGCGCCGCCGCGCGGGCCTCGCCCGTCCAGAGGAGGTACCCGACCGCGAGGAACGTGACGGACAGGACCACCACGACGCCGATGACCTTCGGCAGCGGGTTGAACCCCGCGATGCCGGTCCCGAGGTTGAACAGGAACGTCGCCGGCAGCACCAAGAACAGCAGGCCGACCCGGGCCGCGTAGACGTCAGTCAGGAGGCAGGTGACGCCGAAGAGCCCGAACCCGAAGACGATGCCGAGGAAGATGCCGGGCAACAGCATCATCGCCGCTTCCCCGGGGTCGCCGCTCAGGAGGCCGGTGGCGTATCCGGTCATCGCGGCCGCCATCGCGGCCATGGCGAGGGCGCCGAGGGCGGCGAAGACGGCGCCGGCCTTCGTCAGCCGGGGTCGCCGGTCGCGCAAACTCGGGTAGAACCCGAGCAAGCCGACGAAGGCGGCCGTCCAGGCCGCACCCACGAGCGCCTGCCCGGCCGCCGCAGGCTCCGTGCCGGCGTTCAGGTGCCAGAGCAGGACGGCCGTGTCCCCCACGAAGATCAACCCGCCGACGATGAACGCGGCTGCTCTCGTCCGTTCGAGCGAACCCCACAGTGAACTGGTATCACTCGCCATGTTCGGTGGACGGTGTTTCCAAGCATATATTACCGGTAGTTCGTTCTGGCGGTCGGGAGAGGTTAATCACTCGTTAGCCGGCGTCGTCAGCGCCCGGGGCGGGCGGGGCACGGCATCGGGCGACGGTCGGGGTCGTCTCACGGGTCACGGCCGAGAGGGCACCGCGAGCGGGGCGCTGGCCGGGCGAGAGCGGAAGAAGGGCTCCGGGACGGTGGCGTTACGCGATGAGCAGTTCCTCGCCGCGCTCGACCCTGACGGTGCAGGGCGGCGAGATCTTGTTGTAGGCGCGCCGGAAGGCGTCCTTCGCGATGGGGGCGTCCTCGGGGTTGCACCAGACGGTGAAGAGCCGCTCGCCCTGCTGGATGCGGGCGGCGGTGCCGACTATCTTGCCGAACGCCTGCCGCATCCCGTCGGAGACGCGGTCGGCGCCGGCGCCGGTCGCCTGCTTGTTCTCCCGGATAACCTGGTGGGGGAACTTCCGGAGGATCATCTTGTAGTCGCCGCCCTCGCCGAGCTCCTTCAGCATCCGGCGGTTGGCCGACAGCCGCGCGGCCTCAAGCGAGCCGTGGCGTATCTGGACCTCCTCGTCGACGATGAGGCTGATCTGGACGTCGTAGTCGTCGGGGTCGGCGTCGATGTCGCCCATCTTGTACTGGGCGACCTTCGAGCCGGGGATGCCCGTGATGTACTCCCGTCGGGTGTACGCGGGTTTGTCGATGTTCCGGTACATCGAGGCGGGCTTGTCACTCATAGTACGTCGAATCAGGTCGAGTTCGCGGATAAAGCCTTCGAACCGCGGTGTTTGTGCCACGCCCTGACGTGG
>PXQM01000057.1 GCA_003021325.1 Halobacteriales archaeon QH_10_70_21 | reverse complement strand
GGGTTCGTCCTCAGCATCGACCTGCCCGGCTTCGAACGCGAGGACATCGACCTCACCTGGGAGGAAGGTGTCCTGAACATGGCGGCCGAGCGGGTCGACGAGGACCGCGGTCGCAAGCGAACCTATCACCGACGCTTCCGCTTCCCGAAGGACGTCGACACCGACGCCATCTCGGCGACCTACACGAACGGCGTCCTCGAGGTGACGCTCCCGATTCAGGAGAGCATCGAACTCCGCGGCGAGCAGATTCCCATCGAGGGCTGATCGTCGACGACCCTCTCGGCGCGGATCCGATTCTATTATCAGTTCTTTGATGTTTTCGGTGCCCGGTCGATACGCTCGCGGTGCCCGGTCTGCGGTCACGAACGCGTCCGCGGATTGGTCCCGTCACGAAGACCCGATTCCATCGGACAGTCGAGTCGGCACTCCGGAAAGCACGGAGCAGTATCGCGAGCGGCCCGACCACGAACGCGAAGGGAATGGCGAACACCAGGAGAAGTTCCGGCAGGGGCTTTCCCGTAGAACACCGGTGCCAGCATCGGTGGTGTCGTCAGGACCGTGATGCCCCCGATTGCGGCGTTGAACCTGTCGGGCACACCGCCGCGTGCCGCGTAGCTGCCGTTCACGGCGAGGACCAGCAAGCTGGTCGCGAACGCCGCCGGAACGACCGCGAACCAGACGGCGAACAGGCCGAACATCCCGGCGCCCGACAGTTCGCCCGCTACGGCATCGGCGGTCGGTGCTGCCCCAGCAACGACGAGCGCGGCAGTTTGCTCGGCCCGTCGGTACGTTCGTTCGCTCATCTCGAAGATATCGACGTTCGACGCGTAGGTCGGCTCTCGAGGAAATATTTCCGCCACTCGCGGTGAAGAGAGCGAACGGGACGGAGCCGGTTCCGACGACACGGCCGTTCTCCGCCGCTCCCCGGCGTCGGGGGTGTCGGCGGAGTCGGTGACCGACACGTTTCCCGGCGTGTTCGAGCGTTCCTCCGGGTCGTGGCGGTCCGCTCGCCGTCGGTTTCCCCCCGTGAGACGTTCCCAGAAGGTAACTACTATACACGCGGGGGACTGACGCTACCGTGCATGAGTCAATCGTACGACCGGGGTCTGGTAGAGGACTTCGGGCGCTGGCGGGAGTTCTCCGCCGGGATGTGGGCCTGGGTGTTCCACAAGTTCACCGGCTGGGTGCTCGTCGGCTACCTCTTCACCCACATCGCCGTGCTGAGCACGGCGACGGTCGACGGAGCCACGTACACCCAGACGCTGCAGGGGCTCGAGGAGCTGCTCGTGGTGCGGTTCCTCGAGGTCGGCCTGCTGGCCGTCGCGGTCTTCCACATCCTCAACGGGGTCCGGCTGCTGTTCGTCGACCTCGGCGTGGGCCTGGAGGCACAGGATACGGCGTTCTACGCCGCACTGCTTCTCACGGCGGCCATCACGGTCGCCAGCATCCCGACGTTCCTGGGAGGGTTCTGAGGTGGCGGACTACTACTCCTCGTTCGAACCGAAGGGCACGCGATGGTTCCTCCAGCGCATCACGGCCGCGTTCCTGGTCGTCGTGCTGGCGTACCACTTCCTGCTGCTGCACTTCGTCAACCACGCGGCGGAGATAACGTTCGCCGGGACGCAGATGCGGATGAGCCAGGTCGGCTACTTCTCGACGATGGTGCTGTTCCTCGTCACCGCCACCTTCCACGGCGTCAACGGTGTCTACAACGCGCTCGTCAACCAGGGGCTGGAGGGAACCCCCGGGACGGTAATCAAGTGGTCGCTGGTCGCCGCGGGCGTCATGCTCGTCGTCCAGGGCGTCCGCGTCTCCCTCGCAATGACCAACCTCGTCTAACCATGAGCACGCAAGTCACCGAACAGGAGGCCGAGACCGAGACCGAAGCCGAACCGGAGACCGAGGAGGAGCCGGCCCCCCAGCGGCGCCGGCTGACGGCGAAACACGACCGCGCCGACATGCGCGAGCGCGCCGAGGAGGAGCTCTCGGAGAGCGACCAGACGGTCGAGCTGAAGGTCTTCCGCTACGACCCGGAGGTCGAAGGCAAGAAGGACCCCCGATTCGACACCTTCCGCGTCCCGTTCACGAAGGGCATGACGGTGCTGGACGCGCTCATCTACGCCCGCGACCACTTCGACTCCTCGCTCACCTTCAGACACTCCTGCCGGCAGGCCATCTGCGGGTCGGACGCGCTGTTCATCAACGGGCGCCAGCGGCTCGGCTGCAAGACCCAGATGTCCGACCTGGACTGGCCGGTCCGAATCGAGCCGCTCCCGCACTCCGAGGTCGTCAAGGACCTCGTCGTCGACATGGAGCACTTCTACGACCAGATGGAGGCCGTCGAGCCGTACTTCCAGACCGACGACCTGCCCTCCGGCGACCTCGAGGAGCAGCGCCAGGACCGCGAGAACCGCGAGAAAATCAAGATGTCGACGCGCTGTATCTGGTGTGGTGCCTGTACGTCGTCGTGCAACATCGCCGCGGGGGACAACGAGTACCTGGGCCCGGCGGCCATCAACAAGGCCTACCGCTTCGCGATGGACGAACGCGAGGGCGAGGACATCCAGGAGCACCGCCTCAACATCATCGAGCAGGAGCACGGCGTCTGGCGGTGCCAGACGCAGTTCTCCTGCACGGAGGTCTGTCCGAAGGACATCCCCCTGACGGAGCACATCCAGGAGCTGAAGCGCGAGGCGGTCAAGAGCAACCTGAAGTTCTGGTAGAAACACGCTAAAGAGCGTTCAGACCAAACTATACACAATAACAATGCACGAACACGACGTCATCGTCGTCGGCGCAGGCGGAGCGGGCCTCAGGGCGGCCATCGCGGCCCAGGAGGAGGGCGCCGACGTCGCCTTGGTCACGAAGCTGCACCCGGTCCGCTCGCACACCGGCGCCGCAGAGGGCGGCATCAACGCCGCCCTGCGGGACGGCGACGACTGGGAGCTGCACGCCTACGACACGATGAAGGGGTCGGACTACCTGGGCGACGCCCCCGCAATCGAGACGCTGGCCCAGGACGCCCCCGACGAGGTCATCCAGCTGGAACACTGGGGAATGCCGTTCTCCCGGGAGAACGACGGCCGCGTCTCCCAGCGGCCGTTCGGCGGCCTCTCGTTCCCGCGGACGACCTACGCCGGCGCCGAGACCGGCCACCACCTGCTACACACGATGTACGAGCAGGTGGTCAAGCGGGGCATCCAGGTCTACGACGAGTTCTACGTCTCCCGGCTGGCGGTGACGGACCACGACGACCCCGAGGACCGCGAGTGCCACGGCGTCGTCGCCTACGACATCAAGTCAGGCGACGTCGTCGGCTTCCGCGCCACCGGCGGCGTCGTCCTCGCGACCGGCGGCGACGGACAGGTGTACGACCACACGACGAACGCCGTCGCAAACACCGGCGACGGCCCGGCGATGGCCTACCGCGCCGGCGTCCCGCTGGAGGACATGGAGTTCGTCCAGTTTCACCCGACGACGCTGCCGTCGACCGGCGTCCTCATCTCCGAAGGCGTCCGCGGCGAGGGCGGTATTCTCTACAACGGCGAGGGCGAGCGGTTCATGTTCGAGCACGGCTACGCGAACAACGACGGCGAACTCGCCAGCCGGGACGTGGTCGCCCGCGCCGAACTGACCGAGGTCCAGGAGGGCCGCGGCATCGAGGACGAGTACGTCTACCTCGACATGCGGCACCTGGGCGAGGAGCGCATCGACGACCGTCTGGAGAACATCATCCACCTCGCGGAGGACTTCGAGGGCGTCGACCCCCTCGAGGAGCCGATGCCGGTCAAGCCCGGCCAGCACTACCACATGGGCGGCATCGAGACCAACGAGCACGGCGAGACGTGCGTGAGCGGCCTCTACGCCGCCGGCGAGTGCGCGTGTGCGTCGGTCCACGGCTCGAACCGGCTGGGCGGCAACGCCCTGCCGGAGCTCATCGTCTTCGGCGCCCGGGCCGGCCGCCACGCCGCCGGCAGGGACCTCGGGACCGCGGAGGTGCCGACCGGGCCCTCCGCCGAGAGCGAGGCCGAGGAGAGCCTCGAGACGCCCGTTGCGCCCGGCGCCATCGACGCCGACGGCGACGTCGCCGCCGACGGCGCGCTGGTCGAGCCGGTCGAGGTCGTCGAACACGCCGTCGAGACCGAGCGGGCCCGCGTCGAGGACATGCTCGAGCGGGACGGCACGAACCACGCCGAAATCCGGTCGGACCTCCAGGACGCGATGACGGAGAACGTCAACGTCTTCCGCAACGAGGACGGCCTCAAGCGGGCCCTGGAGGTCATCCGCGAGTGCCGCGAGCGGTACCGGGACGTCGCCGTCGCCGACCCCTCGCGGACGTTCAACACCGACCTCATCCACACCATCGAGACGCGGAACCTCATCGACGTCGCCGAGGCCATCACGCTCGGCGCCCTGGCCCGCGAGGAGTTCCGCGGCGCCCACTGGCGACAGGAACACCAGGAACGGAAGGACGGCAGCTGGCTCAAGCACACCATGATCGCCTGGAACGAGGGCAGCCCGGAGCTGTACTACAAGCCCGTCGTCCTCGAGGGCGAGAACAAGGAGTACGAGCCGAAGGAACGCAGCTACTGACGGTCGCCGGACCGCGTGCTCGAGCGCCGGCTCGTCTGAGGGCGACGAGCAACCGGCCCGGCCGCGTCCGGGTCGCCGCTCTCGCCCCGAACTACCCGCACTGCACTCCGACGCATCGACCGATCGGCTCACACCAGCATCGGCGCGAGCGAAGCCAGCGCCGTTTACTGACGGTGAAGTCGACGGCCCAGCCGTGGGCTTCTTTAAGGACGTTTTTCGAGGAGTACACCGCGAGCCACCACCCCGCGACCTGATGCCGTGGCGGCGACGCCGCCACGCGGCTCCCGCAGCGAGCCGAGCCAGCGGGGACCCCCGACGAGGAACGGGTCGTCTCTATCGACCGTTCCGAGCGAGTCCCGGCGAGGACCCCGTCGACAGAACGCCGGCGTGTCGTCGACGAACCGCTCGGCGCGGACGCGCTTCGCGTCGAGGTCGACGTCGACGGAGTCGTGCTCGTAGTCGGCCGCTTTCCGGTAGGCGCGAAGCTGGTTGCGGAACTGGGCGTCCTCCATCGACGTCTCCTCGGCGATGACGACGTCCCCGGCGAACCGGGCCGGGACGTGGTCCTCGTCGTCGGGCAGGGCGCCGCGGACGGAGCGGACGGCCCGGGCGGCGTGAAAGGCCGCGAAGTGGGTCCGGTGACGAGCCGGCCGTCGAGCCGCCGGCGTCCCTGAGCTCCTGTGCGCCCGAGAGTGCCACGCGAGCCTGCTTGAGTTCCGTCTCGGCGAACTCGGTCATCGTCGCGACCACCCCACGTGCTCCGTGTCCCGTCTGCCGCGTCGCATGTGGGACCGATGCGCACCTCCACCTCCGGTCTTGAAACCGGCGGCCGGCGGTGGGCGCGACCCGCAGTCGGCGGCGGCCGGGGTCCCGTCGCGGCGCCCGCTCCGGACCGCCGGAGATAAGCCGCCGGCGCCCAATCCGTCGGTCGTGAAGCACCTCCCGAAGCACCTCCGTCCGCGGTGGCGGTACCTGGCGGTCGGCCTGGAGTCGTGGCCGGACGTCGACCTGGACCGCCGGCGCTTTCAGCGGGCGCTGTGGTTCGCGGCGCAGAACCTGCTGGGCGACGCCGGCAGCGCCGACCTCGACGGGTCGGTGCTGACGTTCTGCTTCGAGGACGGGGCCGGGGAGGCGGTCGTCC
>PXQM01000056.1 GCA_003021325.1 Halobacteriales archaeon QH_10_70_21 | reverse complement strand
CTCGGCCTGTACGGCAGTTCGCTGCCGGACACCTACGAGGACATCGTGACGATGGGCGCCAACGCCGCCCACCGGCTGATGAAGCGGAAGGGACTGGAGCCAAAGGACATCGGCCGCATCGACGTCGCGACCGAGTCCGCCTTCGACCACTCCAAGCCCGTCTCGACGTACATCGCGGGCTGTCTCGAACAGGTGTTCGACGGCGACTTCCACCACGCCAACAAGGGCGAACGGAAGTTCGCCTGCGTGGCGGGCACCCAGAGCATCGACGACGCGTACAACTGGATTCGGGCGGGCCGCAACCGCGGCCGTGCGGCGCTCGTCATCGCGACGGACACCGCCCTCTATGCGCGGGACGACCCCGGCGAGGCGACGCAGGGCGCCGGCGCCGTCGCGATGCTCATCGGCGAGGACCCCGACCTCGTTGAGCTGTCGACCGTGCAGGGCTACGGCAGCGCCGACGAGACGGACTTCCTCAAGCCACAGCAGCAGTTCCCCAGCGTCGACGGCAAGCGGTCGGTGAAGGGGTACCTGGCGCGGATGCGCGAGGCGCTGGTCGACTACGAGTCCGTCGGCGGCGACATCCACCCCGAGGACTTCCGGCTCGGGCCGTTCCACACCCCCTTTCCGGGGATGGTCCGGAAGGCAGCGGTGCTGGCGTACTGCCACATCACCCGCGACACCGAGATAGAGGACGAACTCGGCGAGAAAATCGGCCGCCAGCCACGCCCGGAGGCCTTCGACGACGAGGAGGCCTACATGGACGCGCTGGGCGAGTACACGGACGCGCTGAAGGGGACCGACAGCTACCAGGAGTGGTACGAGCGGACCATCGACCCGACGCTGGACATCTCCCGGCACGTCGGCAACTGGTACACCGGCTCGGTCCACGTCGCCCGCGTCTCCGGCATCAAGCGGCTCGCCGAGGAGGGCGAGGACGCCGTCGGCGAGAAGCTCCTCGTCGGCTCCTACGGCTCCGGCGCCCAGGCGGAGATCCACGTCGAGACCATCCAGGAGAACTACCTCGAGGAAGTCCAGGCGCTGGACATCGACGAGCAGCTCGAATCCCGCTACGACCTCTCCTTCGAGGAGTACGAGGACGTCCACGACTCCCATAACTTCGACGAGGAGACCGCCGTCGAGGAGTTCACCGCGCCCGACGGCGAGTTCGTCTTCGACGGCTGGGGCCGGATGGGCGAGCGGAAGTACCGGTACGTCGAGTAGTCGACGGCCGATTCCGTGCAGACGTCTATTTTCGGGCACTCCGACCCACCCCCATGTCAGGGGGCGGTGGGCGGGTCTCGTTCTTCGGCACGCCGGCAGGTATCGCGCTCCTGTCGGTGGCGTCGCTGGCCGCGACCGCGCCGGTCGCGTACCTCCTCGCCCGCGCCGGCTACCGGCTGATGGCGGCGGTCGCGTCGCCGGTCCGCCGTCTCTCCGGCCTCGTCGTCCCCGAGGGTCCCGCCGGGGTCCTCGCGGTCACGTTCCTCCTGGCGACCGCCATCGTCTTCGGGGTCGCGGCGCCGACTCCGGACCGGGTCGGCACGCTCGGCGACGGCGACGGCGCAGGCAGCGAGACCGCCGGCGGCTTCCTCGACAGGGCCTTCGACGACGAGGACGGCGTCGTCCGGGCCGAGGACGGGACGGTCGACCTGAGCGCGACCGGATACGACCGCCCCGAACCGGACACGGCCGGTGACCGGCTCGCGGACGGCTGGTTACGAGCGGGCGAGACCCCCGACGGGGCGCCCCTCGAGAACGGCTCGGTCGCACGGCTCGACCTCTACGTCTACGTGGTCAGCGGCACCAACGTCGAGCCGCTGTCGGACCGCGAGCGGCGCCAGCTCCGTGACGTCTGGGTCGAGATGCCCGTCGAGAATCCCGACGGGTCGACGGACGTCGACATCCACGTCGAGTCGGGCGACAGCGTCGGCGAGCCGGTCCGCTTCGGCGTCGGCGACGACGACCATACGACCTACGACACCGGGGACGTGATGGGCCCGCGGCACTGCCGGTACCACCTCGTCGTCCTGGGCGAACCGACGAGCGACGTCCGGGGCTGGGGCGCCGCGCCGGGGTGCAGCAGCTTCGTCACCGGCATCAGGCACCCAGATTACGACGGGGCGGTCACGAACGGGGGTCGCGTCATGACCCACGAGCTGCTGCACACCGTCGTCGGCACCATCGACGCCGGGAGCTCGAACCGCCGGCTCCACACGTCGCGGGGCTGGCTCGGCGGCGACGAGTTCCTCGCGAGCCCGACCGCCGACCGGCTCAACGAGACGCGGCTCCGTGGCTCCGGGTTCTACCAGGACGAGATCTGTGGGAGCGGCGACGCCGGGGGCGAGGAGTGACCGCCGGCGTCAGCCCTCGGGCCACTCGAACGTCGCCTCGCGGCCGTCGCCGGTCGCCGCCCGGTACTCCTCGGCCGCGACGGAGTACCGGACCGAGTCCCGCGGCTCGCCGTTCATGACGACGTCGTTGCGGATACGACCGTCCCTCCGGCCGCCGAGTGCCTCGACGTACTTCTCGATGGCGCGCCTGGACCTCTCGTTGTCCGGGTCGTGGGTCACGGTGAGCAGCTCCAGGTCGAGGACGTCGAAGGCGAGGGCCGCGAGCAGACGGGCGCGCTCGCCGGAGTACTCCCGGCCCCAGAACCGTCGGCGGAGCCAGATGCCAAGTTCGGCGCGCCGGCGGTCCCAGTCGACGGTGAGCCCGCAGGTGCCGGCGAACTCGCCGGCGCCGTCCTCGCCGTCCCGCGGGTAGACGGCGAACGTGACGCCCTCGTCGTCGTCGTACCGGGCGCCGGCGAAGGCGACGAACTCGGCCGTCTCCTTCGGGTGGGCGTGGGGGGCCCACCCCACCCACCGGGTCAGCGCCTCGATGCCGTCGACGCCCTCGTGTGCGTGCTCGTACATCTCCCAGATGTCGAAGCGGTCGGGGTGGACCAGCTCGTAGCGGAGCCGCGGGCTCTCGGCGGCGACCGGGAACAGCGACATGGCTCACGGTGGGAGAGCCGTCACAAAAGCGTTGGCGGAGACGTGTTGTCCGGTGTCAGTCGGCGTTGGGTGCCGGCGCGTCCTCGATCATCGCGACGACGTCGTCGAAGAAGCCGAGCGTGTCGTGGGGGCCGGGGTTGGCCTCGGGGTGGTACTGCCGCGTGATGACGTCGAGCTCGTCGCTCTCGAGCCCCTCGGGCGTGTCGTCGTTGACGTTGATCTGCGTGACCTCGAGGTCGCCGGGTTCGGAGACGGTGTAACCGTGGTTCTGGGTCGTCATGACGACCTTCCCGGAGCGGAGGTCCTGGACGGGCTGGTTGACGCCGCGGTGGCCGAACTCCATCTTCTCGGTCTCGCCGCCCAGCGCGTTGGCGATGACCTGCTGACCGAGGCAGATGCCCGCCAGCGGCACCTCGCCGACGTACTCGTCGACGAGGTCGGCGGCCCGCTCGAAGTTCTTGGGGTCGCCGGGGCCGTTGGAGATGAAGAGCACGTCCGGGTCGACGGACTCGACGTCGGCGGGGGTCGCGTCGTACGGCAGAACCTCGACGACGGCGTCGCGCTCGAGCAGCGAGTCGACGATGGAGCCCTTCGCGCCGCAGTCGACGAGCGCGACCGTGGGGCCGTCGCCGTCGGGGTTGTGGGTGAGCGCCTCGTCGACGCTGACCTGCGCGCCGATGTCGGTGTGGTCGCTCATCGCGACGCAGTTCTCGAGTTCGGCCTCGGCGGCCGCCGGGGTCGCGTCCGGGCCGGCGGCGATGCCGCACTGCATGGCCCCCTGCTCGCGGATGCCGGTCACCAGGTCGCGGGTGTCGAGGTGGTCGACGGCCGGCACACCCTCGCTCTCGAGCCACTCGGCGACGTCGTCGGTGAACTCGCGGGCGACGGCGGCCCGTGGGTGGACGCGGTCGGACTCGAAGCGCTCCTCCCGGACGCCGTAGTTCCCGATGAGCGGGTACGAGAAGGTGAGCACCTGCTCCTCGTAGCTCGGGTCGGTGAGCGACTCCTCGTAGCCGGTGTAGGCGGTGGTGAACACGAGTTCCCCGTGACTGCGGCCGGGGGCGCGGGCGCGGGCCTCGACGACCCGCCCGTCCTCCAGCGCGACGTAGGCATCCGTCATTACGAGATACGTACGATGGACCCACCAATAACGCTTGTGTTCGAAGAAACGTTACGAAATTCGTAATCGGTAAGTGGGGGCGGGTCGAAGCTACCGACCTCGATGGACGACCTGGACCGCCGGATACTGACCATCCTCCGCCGGGATTCCCGGACGCCGTACACGGAGATAGCCGACCGCGTCGGAACCAGCGAGGGGACGGTGCGGAACCGCGTCGAGCGGCTCATCGACGAGGGCATCATCGAGCGGTTCACGATCGCGAC
The DNA here is from genome assembly GCA_003021325.1 of Halobacteriales archaeon QH_10_70_21. Next base: position 2,009 of record PXQM01000056.1, on the reverse strand, counting down.
GCGGACGGGCAACGTCAAGGCCATGATCGAAATCGGCGTCGCCGTCGACGTCGACACGAGCGGGATTTCGGAGCGGATGGCCGACTGGGCCGAGGTGGACTTCGTCTGGCAGGTCTCCGGCGAGGAGGACGTCGTCGTCGTCGCCGACGCGGCCGACACCGGCGCGCTCAACGAGATGATAACCCGCGCGCGGGAGCTCGACGAGGTCGTGAGTACGAAGACGCGTCTCATCCTCGACGAGAAACTCGGCTAAGAGCTCGAAACGAAGGTCGGAACTGAATCTCGTAGGCCCTCACGGGTTCCCCGTGACGGGAGAGAACGCGAGTTCGACAGGGCTGACGCGTCGCAGCGCTCGGGCTGGTGTCTGCGGCAGGGACGGTCTCGCTTGCAGGCTGTGGGTCGAGACTCCGTTTCAGCGGGGCCGGCGGTGGGTCCGACAGCGCGTCCGGTTCGACGGGCGTGGTCTACCCGACCAGTGCCGACGCCGAGGGGCCCTGCGAGGGCGGGGACGGTGACGAGTACTCGGCCACCGGCGCGGGGGCGGCCAACTGGTTCCACATCGGCGACTGCGGCTCCGAGAAGTCGTATGCCGCCGACCCGGACCGGACGTACCGTATCGTCGCCTACGCCGACGACTGCAGCCTCGACCAGGCCGCCTTCGCCATCGAGGAGCAGGACGGCGACGGCTGGCGGGTCGCGAGAGAGGTCGGACCGACCGACGTCTCGACGTCGACGAGCGACAGCGTGGACGACCGGCTGTTCGGCGACGCGGGCGACATCGGCATCCGGCTACGTACGGGGCCGACCCACGAACTCCTCTACTCGCCCGAGGGGTCCCAAATCCGGCTCCGCTCGCTGGGCGACCTGTGTAACCCCGGCGCCTACGTCACGATGTACGAGCACCCGCTGCTGGCGCGGTCGACCGCGACCAGCGTGGGGCCGGAGGCCTACATGACCGGCAACGTGCCGGGGGTGACGCTGCGCCGGAACCAGGACCTCCCGCCGGACCACGACCGCTACGCCGACGTTCCGGGCAACGAGTACCGCTTCGACTACGAGGGCGCCGGCTCCCAGAGTGTCGTCCTCCGCAAGCGCGATGAGACGGAAAACCCCGAGAACCGTCCCTGCGTGCTGTACTGGTTCGAGCTCTCCTCGCAGTTCCTGACCGCGCGGACCGACGGCCTCCCCGAGAGCGTCGAGGAGTGGCAGGACGGCGACCGGGCGTACCAGCTGATCCCGGCGACAGAGGAGCAACTCGAGGACGCCGACGTCGACGTCGAACTCGAGAGCCTGCGCGAGGCCGAACCACCGATGACGCTGCCGACCGAGACCATCGCGACGGTCGGCTACGAGGTCACGACGACCGGCGGGCTTTCGGTGACCGGCACGGCCGAGCGGCTGGCGGTCAACGAACCCAAGAACCCAAGCCCGGAGTCGTCTACACCGGAATGGTGGAGCCGGAACCCGGTTCCGCATCCAGAAACGTCGTCGCCGACCTGGTCGACGTGTGGGACCCGACGCCGGACGTCCCGACCTCCTCGGGGGAGTTCGCCCTGTCGGCGCTCAGAGACGAGGAGTTCGTCGGTCGGGTCGGCACCCGCCTGTTCGGCGAGTTCGTGGGCGAACTCGGGCGGACCGCCGCCAGGCCGCTGGACTGGACCATCAGCTTCTACGAGACCATCGGCGTACTGAGCCCCGACTGCAGCGGCGACTACGCCGAACAGGACGAGCGCGGCGGTGGCCGGAAGCTGAACGCGGTCGTCTGCGACCGGGGGGTTGCCACCCAGAACGCCATCGTCCACGGTCTGTTGACCGCGGGACGCAACCTCGGGGCCTTCTCCAGCGGGACCGAGGGATTCTTCGAGCACTTCGAGTCACCGCTGGAGATGGCCCAACACGAACTCGCGGCCACCCGCCGGATGCGCGAACTCGGCGTGAACGCCCCGGAACCCCTCGAAGCCTTCGAGGTCGACGACCTGGGCGTCCTCGTCCTCGAGTACATCGAGGAC